>JAQUMP010000104.1 GCA_028718065.1 Chitinivibrionales bacterium
AGCATAATCCACCAGATAAAATACGGCGGCAAAACACGCCTTGCGTTCGATATGGGCAGGCGTTTCGGCACGTTGGTTCCGGTTGAATTTTTAGAGAATGTTGATTGCATAATCCCGGTGCCGCTCCATTATTGGCGACGACTCAAGCGCGGCTATAATCAGGCAGAACATTTAGCGTTGGGGCTCCTTCAAAGCTGGGACAAGCATGTAGCGTATTTGCCCGGCGCGCTGCGCCGCACCCGCACCACAAAAACGCAGACCAAACTAACGCGGGAAATCCGCAAACGCAATTTAATCGGCGCGTTTAACGTGCCCCAAAAAGCGGCGGCCGTAATAAAAGGCAGGCAGTGCCTGCTGATTGACGACGTGATAACCACCGGCGCCACCGTAAACGCCTGCGCCGCGGCCCTGCTCAAAAGCGGCGCCGCCGGCGTCAAGGTTTTTTCGCTGGCGCGGGATTAGCGTTTGTTAAGAATCGTTATGCGGCGCGTCTCGGAACGGCCGTTGATCCGTCCTACCGCAAAGTAAACACCGCTTGCCATTGCCGGAATTTTCCAGGTAATGAGCCCGGGGGATATATCGGGCGTCAAGAGCATCTTTTGGCCTTTCAAACTCACCAACCAGAGCGCGCTCCTGCCGGTCGACGTACCGTTTTTTACGGAACACTCTATTTTTTTGCCGTTTAAAATTAAGAAAGAACTCTCGTCGGTTCGCGAGGCGCCCCGTATTGCCGCCGAGGGCGGGCCAATGCTGAATTTTGCGGCGGATACGGCATAAATTGAGGCGACATCGTAATCGACGATTTCGATTCTGGCGGCCGGGGTTATCAGGGAGGTGTCGTCGGGAATCACATAATCCAGCGCCCCGTTTTCCGATGTCTGAAAATAGGCTTTCTCTTTGGTAAGTTCCACCGAATAGGAAATGCCATTGTTAAGCGACAAGCCGATCCGTACCATGCGGCTGATGCCATTTGTAAATGTCCAGCGCACGAGCATGGTATCGCCGAGGCGATAGGTTTCGCCGCCGTTGGGGGCGATAAGCGTTATGACCGGGACCGCGCCGGTAAAGGGCCGGTACAGCGCGCCTGCGGCTACGGCCTGTTTGGCGATCCCGAACGATGCGCATGCGTAGCTTACCAAGAGCGCCGGCGGAGGCGTGGCGTTAAAATAGGCCACCATGATGCGGTGCATGCCCGCCGCCAGGCCGATGGAGCCGCCCTTTTCCAATGCCCCCGAACGGACGCCGTCGTTGTTGACAATCAAGGAGTCCCCGATAAAAAGTTTGCCGCCGTCGCGGGAATTTACATAAAACGTGTAGTCGCCGTCGAGCAGAATACTGATGAATCCGGTGTAAACGAGGCCGAAATTCGAGGCGCCATGGGAGATTTCCGATAAGTCAAAGGAGGCGCAGGTATCGGACTTTACGGGTGCAAGAGTGGCAAAATCGGGCAGCGCGGTCCATGACCCTTCATAATATTTATAGTTTAAACCCTGTTCCAGTTGCCCGGTGGGATCGGGCGGACGCAAGCCCGCGGCAGTCGCCGCGACCGCCGCCAACACCGGCAGCGTTCCCGCGAAAAGAAGCAAGCGGGTGTTCCGGACACGGGCTAATGCCGCGCGAAACATTTCAGGGCGCCGCCGTTATATACCGGGAGCGTACGCAGCCCGATTCCTGCCAAGCAAGCAGGTAAATCCCCGCGCAAGGTATTGACATGGTATATTGCCCCGACGCGCCGGAGGCGGCGACGACAAGGCGGCCGCCCAGATCGAGCAGCCGCAGGTTTTTTATCGCCGTACCGGCGCGCGTGCGGACGGTGAGCGTGCTCCTTTTTATCCGGACGGAAAGCGCGGATGCCGCGCTTAAGCCGCGTCCATTGCCATCTCCCGATTTAATGGAGGCCGCCGTTGCGCCAACCCAAAGATCGGGCCAGTAGAAGTGCGATCCCAGGTAAAGTATTTCGCCGGGAGTTTTGGTCTTGCGGATGTAGGCCTTGCGGATGCAGGTTGAATCGAACATAAGATTGTTGTCGCCCACCTCGATCATATAATCGGTGTTATAGCTCCAGTTTTCGCCGCCCATGCCGCAATAGGAGGGTTGCAGCAACTCCCCTATTCTGCCCACGCCCCAGCGCCAGAGATAGGTGGAATCGTGATGGGAACCCTGGTGAAAACAGATGGTGCCCAGACTGTCCATCCATTGGCGGCAGACGCAGCCGTCGCGGCATTTGCCCGTCGTGTCGATATTGGCGTCCTTTGCCTCCTGGGTGGAGAGCTTAACGATTATGGGGGCATGGGCGCAATTGGTGCTCCGAACGATATTGAATGAAAGAAAATCGCCGCACTTGTTGACGGAAGCGTAGCCGGCGCCGCCGGCGACAGGGTCGTTGCCCGCGGCATGATCCCAGAGGATTACGGTTACGCCGGCCGAATTATCGGCATTAATCGCCGTGCTGGCGATCTGCCAGTTGCGACTGTAAACGACCTTGTCGTTGCCGTCCCATCCCAGGTCCATCATGTCCTGCACCACCTGGCCCTGCCAGATGATCTTGGTGCCGCTGCCGTCGATGTTGCACACGATAACGCCGGTCGGGTTCTGGGCCGCAATCCGTGAACCATCGGGCGAGATGCAATAGGCCGAAACCGGGCCCCAGCCGTGCGACACGTCACCGGTAACGGCGCCCTGGATAAAATTCATTAATTTTGCGGCCTGGCCCGTTTTTAAATTCATGGCCCACATCTCGCCGCCGGTATTGTAGACCACCTTGCCCTCCGCCCCGCCGGCAAAAACGGCCCAGGCGGCGGCGATTTGCGCGGCGGTCGGGTCGGTTTGCGCTTGTAAAGTATTGACCAACGAGAAAAGTATCATGAACCCGGCGGCAAGGCCGCCGGACACGGATCCGGCGCAAAAACTTCTTTCGGCATGACCAACGCGACTTACGCGGTTAAACTTCATGGGGGCACCTCATTCGTTTATTAATAGCCAAATCGCACGGCCCTTTGTGGCTAATATAGCTGTTCAAACGGCAAAAAGCAAGAATGCCGATACCATCAAAAGGTCTATCGATGCGACGAAGCCAAGAGCCCCTGAAAGGGCACAAGATAATCGAAATATCCTTGCCGTGAAATACCCGGATCGATCTCTCCCTCGTAAACAAGAATGGTCCGGACCGAAACCCCTTTGGGAGCTGCAAGACGGAGAACTTTTTCCTTTACCTCTTCAATAATTCCGGCGGTAAGACGCCCTCCGGCCTTTATTTCGCAGATATAAAAACTATGTCGCGTATGGATGAGAAGATCGATCTGGCAGGCCTTTTGTCGGTTGGTGGCGCGTTGAAAGTAAGGGGAAGCGGCTTTGATAACCGAGGGCTGGACGCCGATAAGCGGCAAAAGCGAAGAAAGATTTTTAAGCACAAGGTTTTCGAACTGAAGGCCGGTAATGGTCTCCCAGGGAATTATTTCATCGAGAGGAGTCGCATCGTAAAGACCTTTTTTAATATTCGCCGCGCGAGGAGCTATACATTTCAGGTAGAACCGGAGATAATTGTCGGAAAGCCGGTATTTAAAAAGTCGTGTTGCCTTCCCGTTTTTTGGCCCATATACGGTGTCCAAAGCGATGAAGCCGGACAATTCGAGATCGTGCAAATATTCACTTAAATGACCACCGCGCTCCCAGCCGATTAATTTATTTATTTCCGTGCGTTGTCTGCTTCCTTCCGTGAGGGCCGTGACGATTTCGCGGTACATGGAGGACCGTTGCGAAAAGATATCATGGAAAATCTGGTCGAATTCGTTAAAAAGCAACCCTTCTTTTGTAAAGCATAAGCGCCTAATGTTTTCTTCCGCCGAAAGCGATGGCCGTATCTCTTCTAAATATCGCGGCACGCCGCCGGTCACCGCTAATACCTTGAGCTTTTCATGCGCGGAAATCCGGTCGCGGTTTTTTAGCCAGAATTCATTGCATGCCCACAACGGCAATTCGTCAAGCGACAGGGCCAGCGATACTCTGCCCACAAAACCCGTATTATTGAGAATGTTTTTATCGAGCCATGAACTTACCGAACCGCATAACACCAGAACGAGCCGCGCTTTCTTTTTGAATTCGGTATCCCATGCGATTTTCAGATACCCGGCAAAATCAGGCGCACCGTTTGCCATCCATGAGATTTCGTCAAGTAAAAGAACGGTTTTTTCATTTCCTACCTGGCTTGCCAGGAGAGAAAATGCCTGGGGCCAGGATTCCAAGATCACCTTCGGCAGCCGTGTTTGCCGCACCAATTGTTCCCCGAAAGAGGCCAACTGCTCGCGGATGCTTATGCCGCCCCGGGGCGGCAGGCCCTGAAATTGAAAAAAGCGCGCGGCTGATTTTCCAAAATTCTCGATGAGGGTACTTTTGCCGATCCGCCGCCTTCCACGGCAAATGACCAGCGACGAACCCGGCTTGGCAAAGAGTTCCGTAAGCTCAAGAAGTTCTTTTTCGCGGCCTATAAACACGCCTTGCCTCCTTGAAAATTTATTCCGCCAATCAGTTGTGAGTCCCCAAATCAACAAAATGTCGATTTGGGGACTGTTCTAATATATCATTGGGCAGTCCCGAAATCAACAAAATGTCGATTTGGGGACTGGAGACAGGGCCGTGATAGCACAAAGATTTTGCCGGCGACCTCTTAAATTATGGACTTGGCTTCAGACCGGAGCGTATCTTAATGACGGTGGAAAAAACCCATGACCAATACATTCACCTCCATCATCGTCCCCGTTTTCAACAATCTTGCCTTTGTCAAGGCCTTGTACCAATCGGTGCTGGCGGTCACGCCGCGCGGTTCCTACGAACTTGTTTTTGTAGACAATGGTTCCACCGAAAGCGGCCTGCAAGCGTTTTATGAATCGATTGCCGGAAAAAACATTACGGTTATTTACAACGAAGCGAATTTAGGTTTCGGCAGGGCCAATAATATCGCCTTTAAAAAAAGCCGCGGCGATTATATCGCGCTGTTAAACTCCGACATGCTCGTAACACCCGGCTGGCTGGAGGCGCTGGCGGCGCGCTGCATTGCCCACCCGGATTGCGGCGCCGTGCAGGCCAAAATTCTTCTGGTGGACGATAATGATAAAACCAAATGGAAAACGCAAACGTGCGGCGCAAAATTTAATGACGACGGCATGCCGGTATATCATTTAAACGGCCATTTGGCGGATGCCCCGGAAGTAAATACGAGTTTTGAGTTGCAGGCGTTCATGGGCGCCGGCGTGCTGTTAAAACGTTCCGTCATAGAAAAAGTCGGTTTTTTCGATGAGAGTTACGATCTTGTTTTTATGGAGGACACGGACCTTTCGCTGCGCATGAGCGAGGCGGGATACCGGATTTTTTTTGAACCGCGCTCGCTCCTGTATCATTTTCACAGCGCCTCCATGCCGCACCTTTCCCAAACCGAATACGACCGCTCACGCATTAGCAATGCCGATCTTTTCCGGCAAAAATGGCCGAAAGAAAGAATTACGGATGTACTTAAAAAGCAAGGACTATAGCATTGCTCTATTTCGATTGGCTCCAGAAAAACAACCCCGCCGGAAAACCCGATCGTTTCCCTGCGCTTAAAAACAGGTTCGAAACCACGGTCCCCGGCTTGTATTGCATCGGTGATCTGACCGGCATTCCTCTTATCAAACTCGCGGCCGAATCCGGCTTTGAATTCATGGAAAAATTGTCTCACGATGAATCTTTCATAAAAGAGCGTCGGGCGGCGTCTGCGGAAATGTACGATCTTATTATCCTTGGCGCCGGGCCTTCGGGCGTTTCGGCCAGTTTACATGCAGTAGCGTCAGGATACAAGCATCTGGTAATTGAATCATCCCGGATGTTTAATACGGTCCACAATTTTCCGGCCGGCAAGCCCATTTATGTCACCCCCGCGGAACCACCCCTTAAATCCGCCTTAAAATTCGGCGACGGAACCAAGGAATCGCTCCTGCGGGAATTGGCGGAAGACCTTAAAGAAAAATCTTTGCCGATTCATGAAAATGAAACGGCAAGGCGCATTACTCAGAATGGCTCCTCATTTACCGTTCAAACATCCAAAGCATCGTATCCGGCGCTGCGGGTAGTTGTGGCCATCGGCAAAACCGGCAACGCCCGGACGCTCGGCGTTCCGGGGGAAAAATTGCCGAAAGTCTTTACGCGACTGATTGACCCAGGGGAGTTTTATGACAAGGACATTCTGGTGGTCGGCGGCGGCGACAGCGCCGTAGAAGCGGCGGTCGCGCTTGCACATGCCGGTAACCGCGTAACGCTCTCCTATCGTAAATCATATTTGGGCCGTCCCAAAGAAAAGAACCTTGAGAATTTTGAATTATTGGCGGCAAAGGGCTCAATCGTGCCGCTGTTTGATTCCACGGTAAAAGAATTCCGGCCGGATGATGTTGTTCTTAACGGTCCCCAGGCCCAAAAAACTTTGCCGAACCAGGCGGTCTTTGTATTAATCGGCACGGAAATCCCGCTTGAGTTTTTCAAGCGCTCCGGTATTCGCATAGAGGGCGAAAAACACTTTTCAGACCGGGTTAAATTTTTGGCGCTGCTGCTTTTTGCCTTGGCGCTCTATTTCGGCAAGAACGCGCCGATAACACCAGCCGCGGATTTGCATGGTTTTTTACGGATACCCCGTTTGCTTTTCGGTGAATCCTGGCCCAAAATGACAAGCGGCCTTTTGGCCTGGACAAGCCTTTTCGGGCTTGCGGCATGCGCGGCTTATCTTGCCGGCCACTTTCTCAAAAACAAAAAGCAATACTTTACATCTGCGTGGAACTCGTTCAAATACGGCTACTATTTATTAATCATGCTTTTGTTCCCCTCTTTATATGTGGCATATAAGATAGTGCGGCAGCGGCCCGTATTCGGCGACATGGGCGACTGGTACACCGTGTTTTATTCCTTGACAATTGTTATTTTCGGCCTGCGCCGCATCGCGGTAAAACCGACCGGGTATATCAAGCGTCAAACAATTACGCTCATGGCCGTGCAGGTGGTCCCGCTTTTTATCCTGCCGCTCTTTGTTTTCCCGCTCCTTGGCGCGCATGGCCTGCTGGGCGGCTGGATCATGCGTAATGTTTTTCCGGGCGGCTCCTATTGGCGCTCATTCGGCCTGGTGCTGGCCTGGCCGCTTTTTATCCATAACCTTGCCACCGGCCAACCGACCATGTTCTGGCTGACCGCGGGGATTGCGCAGACGTTCGTGATTATTCCGTATATCGTTTACCGATGGGGAAAGGGCGCCTATTGCGGATGGATCTGCTCCTGCGGCGCCCTGGCCGAAACGCTCGGCGACGAGTATCGGACCAACGCGCCGCATGGACCGTCCGCCAAGAAAGGGGAAAATTCCGGGCAGGTCGTGCTTTGGTTTGCGCTGGCGGTCACGCTCCTGGCGCTTTTTGCCGGACAAAGGAATTTGCCGTTTTCAAAGCTTGCATCGGATATTTACGGCATGGTCGTGGATACTATTTTCGCGGGCGTGCTGGGCTTAGGCGTCTATTTTTTTATGTCCGGCCGCCTCTGGTGCCGAATGCTGTGCCCGCTCGCGGCGCTCATGCATATTTACGCCCGGTTTACCGTATACCGTATCTTTGCAAACAAGAAGCGTTGCATTTCCTGCAATATTTGCACCAAAGTATGCCACATGGGCATCGATGTAATGAACTATGCCAACAAGGGCATTCCCCTGAACGACGTGGAATGCGTGCGTTGCAGCGCCTGCGTGGTCGCCTGCCCCTTGCAGGTGTTGACGTTCGGGAGAGTTGACAAAATAGATTCGAACAACGAACGATACAAAACCCAGCCGCCTCCCCTGACGCGCGGCTGGGCCGGCGGGCTGCCGAAAAAGCAGATTGAAATGCTCTTGCAATTGGAAGCGGAAAAGAGATAAATTATCAATCATGAATCGACCATCGGCGCCTGTTCCGCATTTCGGGGAGCGGCTCAAAGCATCCGGATTGTTTCCGTTTTTCGCCACGACCATCGCCACGCTCCAGATTAACGTCGGCCGGCGCTGCAATCTTTCCTGCAAACATTGCCACCTTGAAGCCGGCCCGCGCCGGACCGAAAGCATGTCGCGCAGCATTCTTGAACGCTGTCTTGAAATTGCGCGGGACCAAATGATTTCCGTGGTCGATATTACCGGCGGCTCGCCGGAGATGCATCCGGAACTTTCCTGGTTTATTGGCGTTGCCGCCAAACTCGGCAAACGGCTTATCGTGCGCTCAAATCTTACGATTCTAAAAGACCCGGCCTACGCGCATTGCATTGATCTTTACAGCCGCAATAACGTTGAAATAGTCGGGTCGCTGCCCGATTTGCGCGCCCGCAAAACCGACCGTCAACGCGGAAGAGGGGTTTTTTCGCGGACCATGGAGGTTATCAGGCTCTTAAACGCGCGTGGTTACGGCATGGAAGGTTCGCCTTTGACGCTGAATTTGGCGCACAATCCCGTGGGAGCGTTTTTGCCGGGATGCCAGAAATCCCTCGAGGAGGAATACAAACGGAAACTTTGGAACGACCAGGGCGTCCGTTTTAACCGCCTGCTTGCTCTTGCCAACAATCCGTGCGGGAGATACCTTGCCTATCTTATCCGGAATGAAAATTATGCGGGATATATGACTGCGCTGGCAAACGCTTTCTGCCCGGACGCGGCCGCCAAAGCCATGTGCCGATCGACCTTGTCGGTCGCCTGGGACGGCCGTCTTTACGATTGCGATTTTAACCAGGCGCTTGACCGGACCGTCGACCACGGCGCGCCCGATCGCATCGAGAATTTTGACCTGGCGCGGCTCAGCCGCCGCGAAGTGGTGGTGGGCGACCATTGTTACGCCTGCACCGCCGGCGCGGGGTCATCGTGCCTTGGCGCGATTTCCAGCGGCGATAATCTTTGACCGTATCGATATCGTTTCGCATTTGCAAGAGAGAAAATTTAAGCCTGCGCTTGTGAACTATCGCCACGGTCTCCTGCATTAGCGCAGCGGCGCCCCAGGCGGTGGCCTTAAATATTTCCAACCCCCGCATGTCCACGCCGGCAAGGTGATACCCGCCATCGCGCACCGGACCCAGGACGACATTGCACCCCTGGCGCAGGGCAAGGGACGCTTGCAGGATGTCATCGCCGGTACGCTCGGGACAATCGCATCCGATCACGATATAGCGCGCAAATCCCAAATCATGGCAATGCAGGCAGGCGTTTTTCATGCGATCGCCGAGATTGTCCTCTCTCTGCGGAAAATACATTGCGGCCTTGCTGAAAAATGCCTCTAATCCGCCCGGTATGAGACC
>JAQUMP010000105.1 GCA_028718065.1 Chitinivibrionales bacterium
ATATACGAAGATAAATTAGTATATTTGCAGCATGATTTAACATGCAAAAAATGTCTATCTCCTGAGTTTTCCACACAAATAAACGGCTACATTCTGGGGACGAAAAGCCAGGAGTTTTTTCGCCTAGCCGATTCGCTCTTTTCTACCAATAACGACTTCATGGAAATAGAAAATTGGGAATGCGCGCTATCTTCATTGCAGCTTCTGCCACCCTGTGAATATGAAAATGCGCTCGAAAACTTTTTGCACAATCCCTACAATAAACAAACATGTTCCGGGATGTGCGATAAATTTGTATTCAAATTAAATGCCTGGATTAATGCGAAATTGGAACCAGCTTCCTATCATCAGGTCTGCGGCATTTTACATGCAGTTAAAGAAGATAGCCTTTCTGCGATCATTAACGATAAAAAGAGCAATTTTTCTTTTTATAAATTGCGATGCCAAACGAGCAGATGGTTTAACATCAACATCATTTCTAGAACAAGTAGTCCTGACTCGGTTCAAGTTAAACTTTTGATGATTAGGCATAATGATGACATGGCTCCCTTTATTGAACATACTGAAAATTTAATAATTTCTAATAAGACCCTCGCCGATATAAAACAATACCTTAATGTAATTCCAGATTTTCAAAGAAGGTATATGTGTAAATAAACTAATTGCGTTTTAATTTTAAATTTAGGTCGGATTAATACTAATAATCGCTATGCTTTATCTCCCCAAATTCTTCAGCAAATGCCGGCTCTCTTCTTTAAGATCTTTATCCAGGTGCCAAACGAGCGGACAGGGTTGCACTTTTTGCAGGTAATCGCCCGCCTCTTTTTCCTTGCCCATGGCCAAGAGCGTCCGTGCATATTCGAGCAGCGCGCCGTTATTGCACGGCGAAAGTTCCAGCGCCTTGCGCAACGTGCGCTCCGAATCTTCCAGGGTGCCGTCCGGTTCCCACCCAAAAAAGATCTTTCCCATAACCTTTTGCAAAGCGCTTGCCGTGGCGACCTCCCGGAAGTAAATTCCCAGCACGATATAGGCCGGCGCAAAACCGGGCGCCAAAGCGATCGCCCGCCGGGCGTTTTGCCCGGCGCTCCTTCCCAGTTCCAATTTGTCTTTGCCGTGGGTTAGGCGGGACATGTTTCCCGCCGCGACCGCGTTGAGGAAATAGGCTTGGCTTGAATCGGGGAAGCGCTGCCTAAGGGTGTCGGCGTAGCGCATGCCGGTGCGGTACAGATCAAGCGCCGCCTGGTCGTCGCCGTCCTCGCCCGCATCGATGCAGGCGCGGGTTATTTTCATGAGCGTTTCGTAGCGCGCGGGGCATGCCCGGTATGCGTCCGTAAAGTATGCCAGCGCCGCGCGGCTGTTAAAGCGGGCGTAGGAGGCGTCGCCGGAATCCAGAAGCGCCTGGCAGGGCAGCGCCCCGGCCCGCCAAACCAGGAACAGAAGGAGCGCGCCGAACCTCCAGTGCCGGGGTGGCGCGATTGTTTTTAGTAAAAGGGGATGCACCATATATGCCGGGTTTTATCGATAGGTTGTAATTAAAATGGAATGCGTTGCGTCGGTATTCCCGGTGCCATCGGAGTTCTTTACAATTGCGGGAATGCAGCCCTGGGGGATCGCCAGGTAATTCTCCCCCGCGAAGAATCTCGGCGAAAAATCGCAATCCGGCCACGCCTCCTCCGATATGAATGCCCGGACCGTATCGGTCCCCAGCGGGAGGTTTGCCATAAAATTATCCGGCAGGGCAAAATCCCGGTTGCTGTATTTTTTATCAAAATAATAATTCCAATAGCGATAATCGGGGATTATCCAGGCGCTATTGCTGAGCCGGCACAACAAATGAAAATAACACGGTCTGTTGACGCGAACGAAAAAGGTTACTATTTCTCCCAACCGCAGGCGGATTTTTTCGCCGCCGGCATCGGTGCGGAACGCAAGGCGCAAGCCCCCTTCGCCCCAATCGGCCTCCGCAGGGCGTTCGGCCACCCGATGTCGCAACTGTAAACTTCTTGTTTTTAAGGCCGTCAGGCGCTCCCGAGGAGCCGCCGCCCCCAAAATTTCCAAGGTCGCCGATATTTTCGCGATTTCATCCAGGGTGTTCCAGCATTCGCCGTCAAGCTCCCGGGCGCCGATTAAATCGCCTTGCCCGATAAAATCTTCTTCCTGTTTTTGCCGCTCCTCAAGACGCGCGGCGCGCGATGCCAATTCGCCGCGATAGTTTTCGGTCACTTTTTCTTTGTCAATCCACGCCAAGGCGTACACCGGCTGATTGGCCCTTGCCTGGTATATCTCAAAGGCAATTCCCTGCAAATCAACGTCGCTGGTGCTCACGACCCGCGATGAATAATCGCTGCGTAATTCCTGTTTGCCCCCGCCCATCATGCGCGCCGTGGTTCCGTCGGAATTTCGCACCTGCACGCGCACCTGTATTCCCTCCACCAAAGCGCTTTTGGCGTTGTTTTTGGCCTCTTCAATCTTGGCGCCGGTCCCCGCATTATCGCTTGCGGTGGATATGCCGAAGCCGGTAAAAAAACGCTCCTCCGGGAACCGGGCGCTTTTGCCGAGTCCGGCCACCCAGTCCGGCGGCCGCGCCTGAACTTGACAAAGAAAAAAGCCCAGCACTATCATTATGGCCGCTGCGCGCGTGCGTCCGGAATTTCTCGTGGTCACGATTTATTCACCTTCTTCCCCCAAAAAGGGGCCGCCGGCCCTTTAGCGCACCTGCGCTAAGGGAAAATCCCGAAAAGCCCCGGGAAACGTTATGACGGGCGTTTGCAGCCCCTTGGTTAACTCCTTGACACGTTCGGAAACATAGAGGCTGAGCATGGTCACCGTGATTACGCCGGTTGCGGAATAATCGGCGTTGCCCCGCAGGCCTTCGGTCAAGGCCATCGTAAAAACGCCGTTGTTCCAGACGCCGTTCTCGCGCGCCGGTTGAAAAGCGGCGGAAGAATGCAAAATAATGATCCGGCCCGGGGTCGTTGCCCGGCGGTATGGCGATTGCCGGACAATGTCGAACTTTATGTTGCCGGCGTCGCAGGCATCAAAAAAACAGAGCGCCTGGGCCGGACTTTTTTCCAGCGGCCCGAGCAATTCCTTATCGCTGATTAAATGCGTGTAATCTTTGCCGGACAAGGCCTCCGCGGGCAGAAAATAAAAGCGCCCCTGGGCGTCATCGATGCCATGGCCGGCCATGTAAAGCATGATTACATCGCGGGCGGTGGCCAGGGCGCATGCCCGGGCCAAACTTTTGATTATTGCGGTTTTGGTGGCTTGTTCATTGGTAAGCAAGGTCGGGATTACCCTTTGATAGGGGCATGGCGTTTGTAAAGACCATATTTTTGTGAAATCTTCGGCGTCTTTTGCCGGAAAGGCCAAGGGCTGAACGTTCTTGGCATAATGCGAAATACCGACCGCAATCACGTAAAGATTTTCGCCGGGTCCGCAAAATTGCGGCCCGGGAGGCGACGTACGCCGATGAACGATGACCCTTGCGGTGTCGCTGCCGCCAAAGGAATTATACGCCAGCGCCGACAGGTTGTTTGCTCCCGGCTCCAGTTTAACGGGATAATCTTTAAGAATTGTTTTTTGACGGGCGGCAATGGCCAGGCCGCGCAGGTCGGTATTTTGCCGGACCCCATTTACGGCGAGGACGATGGCCGTTAAGGGCGCGTTTCGCGGCGTGTTAATTTTCAGGCGCAGGACTATGATGCTGTCATGGGCCACCGAGTTGTCTGGGGGCTGAAGGATTTGAACGGAAGGTTTGTTTGCCAGGGCGTTATCGTAGGAATCAAAAAGATGCGCGATCGCGCGGGGATTATAGCCGTCCTGCCCCGCGCGGGAAACGGGCAGGGCATGCGCGGCTTCGGAGAGGCCGCGGTTTACGCGTCTGTAAAGTAGTTCGCCGCCGCGTTCCGAAGCGTCCCAGAACCCCGACGGCGTCCACAGGGCCCAGCGTTTTTGGTCGGCCGCAATCGCCAGCGCCAACAGCTCTTGTCCGTCAAGCAATCGATACCAGCGGACCGTTCCGTCGCCCAGGGCCGTCGCGCAAAGGTTCGCCTCGGGCGCCAGGGCAATTGCCGTCACCGCGCCGGGCATCGCTTTCTTCCAGACCAGCTCTGCCGAGGCGTCGATTTGAAAAAGATTCCAGTTGGAACCGACCATGACCCTGCCGGAGGTTTTATCGAAGACGATGCCGGAACAATATTCCGATTTATTGAAAAGGTTGAGCGCATGGCCGTTTATGACGATTTTCGAGGAATTTTTCTCATCGTAACCAAGCGCCGGGTCTTTAATTTTTTGGTGCATTAGCGAATCGTCGGAAATGGGTCGCAGCGTCCGGTCGGCAATGGAAAAAACAAAGGGCACGCTGCCGGAAAGTGAACAGGTCACTTCTTTTCCGTTGGGGCTCAGCCAAAAATTATCGGAATCAAGCAAACTTAAATCAAGCAAATCGCTTTCATTTAAATATGCCAGGCCGGAAACAAGGTCGATTCTCCCCAACTGCGGTTTTAAACCGGCAAAAACAATTGAATTATCGGGCAGGATCTTAATGTCCATAAGGACCCCGCTTGCAAATGAGCGCTCCTCGGGAGCGGCGCGGCCCCGGTCACCGTAGCGCCGGAGAACGCTGAGGCCGTTTTCCCGGGAACGTGCGCCGGTAACGATGCTGTAAAGATCGTTTGAAGTTTGCGACCAGGCCACCAGGGAAAACGATCCAGGCTCATCGGCGGCATTTGGAATGCTGTTTGTTTTTGTCAAGGCGGGGGAATTGTAAATGGTAATGGCGGAGGAACGTTCGTATCCCACGGCAAGTTTGGCTCCGTCGGCCGAAAATGAAATGCTAAAGGGAGCCAGCCCGGAGTCGGCCGTTGTTTCCCGATACCGGTTGAAGCCGTCGGTATAAACCCGGACGCGTCCATCGGCGCTGGACACGGCCAATCTTCCTTTACAATCGAACGTAACATGCGTGCACGAAGCGCCGAACCCCCGCAGGGTTTTTTCGAGCTCAAGACCGGCCGCGCGGTAAATCCGTACGCCAAAGCCCCCGTAAAAAGAAATTGCCAAATAAACGCCGTCCGGTGAAAAAGCCAGGTCGGCCACCGCGTACGGCAAGCCTCCCAAACGCTCCTCCAGGGAACCGCTTGACGTATTAAACAGGTATACGGAGCAATTGCCGCTTATGGACCATCCGGTCCATCCGCCCACCGCCGCCAGACGGGCGTCGGGGGACAAAGCGCATGCGTAAAGATTTCCTTCCTAGTCCTGGCCGCTCGGCGGATAAAAGGTCCGGAGCAATTCCCCCGACGCGGCATTCCAGAATTTTGCGGTTTTGTCGATGGAACACGAAAGAAGGTATTGTCCTGATTTGTCAATCGAAATGCGGCCGATGATGCCGGTGTGCATGGCGCTGTGGACCCGCAGTGTCGTCGCCCCCAGGCCGCCGCCGGCCGTAAAAAAAAGAGCGCCGCACCACAACCACGCTCTGAGCCGGTGTATAATTGAGCGCATCATAAACGCCGTCCGTCATAAACGCCTTTGCATGCATTCCGGCCGTTACTTTACATGGGGCAAGTTGCGCGTGCCGGCAGGGCATTGCGCCCCGTGCTCCTATTCGGTCGCATGCCCCTGATTCTGGCGTTCGCGGTTGGCCCGTTTTTCGAGTTCCTGGTAGGCCTTGGAGGCCTTGAACGAGGTAAACGAGCTCAGCTTTTCGTCGAAAATATTCTTTACCTGCTCAGCCGAAACCACCACAAGGACCTTGGCCGAATATTCCTTGCCGTTTTTCTGGACCAGGGTTTTGGCCACCTTGCTGCCGCCGATGTCAAGCTGGGCAAATACTTCCATGACATGGCTGTATTCGCTTGAGGCGCGGTTGCCAACCTGGTCGTCGTACTCTTTTTGCAGCACGTCGATTTGCGATTTGAACTCCCGGGCGATTTCCGCCCGCGCCTGCAATCCCGCTTTATTCACGGCCACGTCTTCATCGGGCCCGGTGGCCGAACCGATCGCATAAATCCCCTCGGAATAATATTGCTTGATAAGATTCTGCAATTCACTGGGGACGGCATCGGAGTATCCCAGGTTCGACGGCCTTGGTCCGCACCCGAAAGTCAACAATAAAAAAAACCCTAAAATTCCCTGGCCTAAAACACGTTTATAGCGCATACCGTCCTCCTTTTAAAAAGATAAAGGTTGTTGATATAATGGGACTCTTTTAACCACATTTTCCAGGTAATAGCGCGTCTCGACAAACGGCAAATTATGGACCAGGCGATCGTAAACTTCCCCGGAATTATTGATTGAATTAATCGCGATTATTGCCGGGGCCAGGTTGCGCTGCCCGATAAAAGCGTAGGCGACATTCAGGGACCCGGTATTATAGCCGGCGATCGAGCAATACATGCGGCACTCCTTATTGGCAACTTCCCCAAAGGCCCGGGTTTTGAGAAGGTAAAGATAAGCGCACCCCAACTCGATGTTCGTTTCCGGATCGTAAAGATATTCCGCGCGCGGAATTGCCGCGGCGCTGTCATTAATAAATTTGAGGGCTTCGTATGCCCCTTTTTCGGGGACAAGCTGCATAAGCCCGATGGCATTTTCATTCGATCGGGCCAGGGGATTGAAATAGGATTCGGTATGCATTATTGCCAGCACCTGCGCCTGGTCAAGGTCGTATTTGACGCAATATTTTTTCACCAACGGAAGAAACGGCGCCATGCGCCGCGCCAGATGGTCCGGTGCAAGGGGAAATGTTAGTACATATTTTTCGTCCGCGTTTTCAGGCATGGGTGCTGCGGTAATGGCGCCGGTCTCAACCGTCCGGTTGGCAAACGCGTTAATGTTTTCCGGCGCTACGGTACTTCCCGCGGAATCAACGACCTGGTTTGATAAAATCGGCTTTGTAAACGCAAAATCGGAAGAGCGTTGCGTCTTGATCGGGATTGCGGCAACGGTCCCCTTGCTGGTTAAAACACGCACGATGGCCCCGGCCAATTTACTTTTAATAATGCTCTGTGCGGTATCAATGCGCGGCAGCAATACTTCGATCGTAACGGTTCCTTTTGCAAAATCGACGATGCTGCATGATTTTGTGTCTCCGCTGAATTCGACCCATTGCCGGTTAGAAGACGAAATATATTCACCCCACTCCTTGATAATTGCTTTTTTAAATGTTTTAAAATCATCTTCATTTTTTTTTGACCATCGATCGAACTCGGCTTGCGATTGGGCGGCAAAGCGTTCGCGCTGGATTGCCTGGTGGTTTTTGTAATCGCTAAATTCATTCTGTTGCGCGCAAACGGCAAGCGCACTCATGCCTATTATCGCAACAGCATTAATAATTAAGGTTTTCATATTATTGAATAGCACTTTCATGAATTTAAACTAAGCAATATTTACGCCAATAGGAACATCCGGGATTTGGCTTGTTGTCGGCGCTAAAGCGCTTTAGAATCCGGTTAGCAAATGCCCCGAGGTGCTGTTCCTGGTATTGCGAAAAGACCATCGCGTAAATGGGAAAGGAAATTTGGCTTTGCAGTTCTTTAGGCGCAATTATCGGATAGGGGCGTGGCATGGTTATTGCCACCTTTTAGGATATGAATTAAAACTTGAATGAAAAAATGAGGTAAAACCAGGGAGGAAATTATGAATAGGCTACGGAAAGACGTGATTAAGTCCGGTTTGTGCATGATGGCGATAGTCGGCGTTGCCGGCTTAATCAAGATAGCCTGGCATCGACATCACTGCGCGGAGCATGAAAACAACGGCAAAAAACTTGACGAAAGGCTCAAGGATTCGATCCTTTCGCTGAACAAAGCGACCGCCCACATTCAAAGCGTATTTGAAAAAATAAAACTCAAGAAATCCTGATTCTTTGAGCGAACATTTTAAAAGCGGGGTTTTTATGGTTAAGAATAAATGTCATTGTCACGGTTTTTTCCATCTGGTTGCCCTACTCGGCGTCGCCGTGGCAACGTGGAAAGTGGTGCGCATTTGGCATGCGGGTTTTGCCCAAAAGACCGGCCATGTTCTGGATGTATCCATCAGTGTTGCGGCCCATGAACTCGAAAAAACCGCCGTTGCTTTAGAGGAATGGGCCGATAACGGCCGGGGCGAAAATCTGGGGAAAGGCCTTGACGATGTCCTGGCGGACGCCAAGGCGGCTCTTGACAAAGCCAATGACATCATCCAGGGCGTTTTAAAGCATTAATTTCCCCTAAATCGTTTTATTAAAACGTTCCGGTGAAAATAAGCTCCGGCCGCGTGGTGAGTTTGTAATCATAGGCGGTTTTGGGCAACTGGATAAAGAAACGACAACGGGGCATCAAGATAAAGTTCTTGTTCACCGCCCAGCCGTATTTTAGGTCTACGAACGGATAGAGATCGTTTATATTTGTATTTTTATCGTCTTTACAGGTGCTCAGATTGAAATCGCCATCGATCTTCCCTGGCCCCACTTTAACCGTTGCGCCGATATTGAAATTTATGCCAGAACGTTTAAAGGGTTTGGTGTTCAGCGGATCGACAATCGCCGTATCGGTAACCCGGTAGGAATTGTCATTGGAATTCTGGGCATATCCGATACCAGACCTGAGCGTAATCATATCGCTGAGCTTGTAACCAGCATCAAGACCAAGACCCAATTCCATATCGTTCTTATCCGTGAGCTTATTATAGGTCCGGTTGGGAATAATAAAAATTTGCGGTGTTACATTTAATCCGGCAACCTGGGCAAAACTCATGGGCAGCTCAAGATAAAGCTCAACAGCCGGGTGGTTGATAAGCATTGAATCCAACCCAAGGAGCGCCGGACGCTGCTCAATCATCGCCGTCATGAGTTCGATCCCGAGCTTGAATTGGTCTTTACAAATCGGCGCGCCGATGCGCAAACCGGTCTGGCTGAAGTTGGTGATTACACCCCATGGCAGATGGGCAGCCTTGGCGTAGTTTTTATTTGTAAAGAGCGAAACGCCGAGAAGGTCCATGAGCGCGGAGCCTTTGACGGGAATAATACCGGCAACGATATGCATATAACCCGGATCCCATTGAACATAGGCCAGGTCAAACCAGGGCGATGCCGGATCTCTCTTGGTATAATAATTACCCGTAATACCTTTAAATTCGTCCGTGGCATACCAGTCATTGCCGATGTCGAACGCAAGTGAAACCTGGTCATTGGCCTTAACTTTTGCGCCAATATGATAGGCAATCTGGTTGGTGTAGGCGGCGCTGTCGCGCATTGGCAGGCCACCGGTGGGCTTGTCGGATACGATCTCATCGCGCAGGCGAAACATCGC
>JAQUMP010000106.1 GCA_028718065.1 Chitinivibrionales bacterium
CCCGATTAATTTTCCATCGATGGAAACATCGGCCATGGGCGGATTGGAGGCGATAAAAATAGTGGCCGGTTCACCCCGCGGCGCGGCCACGGCTTTAGGCGCTTCGGGCGCGGGCGGCGGAGGAGGCGCAGGCGCGGCGACCGGGGCCGGTGCAGGCGCTTCGGGTGCTGCTACGGGGGCCGGCGCGGGCGGCGGCGGCGCGGTTTTTTCCAGGGTCAACAATTCCTTTTGAATGCCGCCCTGAAAATCGATGATTTTATCCAGTTCCTCGTAGCCGGGCTTGGTAAGGACCACCGAAACCGCGCCCAGAATGGAAGGATTGTTCCAGGTGTAGGGAGTAACGCCCATTAATTTGCCCTCGATCTTTACCGACGCGCCGGAAGGGCTGGAGGTAATGGTCAGGCGATTGACCTGCGAGGCCGTTGACGGCGCGGGAGTCGGCGCGGCGGCCGCCACGGTGGCGCGTTGTTGTTTGCGCGGCGCCTGCGGCTTTATTTTTGGGGCCGGCGGGGCCACCGGTTGTCTGCGTTCCTCCGCGACGATTTTGCTCGGCTCCGGCGCGGGCGGCGGGGGCGCCGGCGTTGCGACCGGGGGCGGCGGCGCAGGGGTTACGGTTGCGGGGACGGCGGGCTGCGATTGCACGGGCAATTGCACCGGCGCGACAACCTCGGGCACGGCAACCTGGGCTTGCTTTTTGGAATACATTAAAATGCCGAAGGTAACGAGTCCGCCGACCAGGATCACCAACAATGCCGTAATTAAAACGGGCATAATGGGGAAAGATTTTGGTTTTTTCTCGCCGAAAGAATCTTCTTCGTCTTCCCAGGATGGCGGCTCGGGCTCAAACGCAGGCCTGGCCGAAGGCGCTGGGGACGGCTTTGGGGCCGTCGGCCGGGGCGCCGGCGCCGGCGCTGCCGGACGGGGCGGCGCCGGTATGAATTGCGTCTGCGCCTCCGCGAATTTTGGATAATTATCCCCTTGACTTGCGGGACGCGCCGTTTCCAGCCGGCGCCGCGGCGGCGCCGGAGGGGGCGTTATTGATTGTTCGGGTCTTTGGCGTTGGGCTGGCGCCTGCGGCAACTCAAAAACGTAATCTTCCGACGATGCCGGCACGACGGGCCGGGATGCCGGCTGCGGCGGCACGGGCGCCGCGGTGGCATAGCGCGGCGTGATTTCTTCGAACGGTTCCGCATAGGGTTGTGGCGCTGAAGGCGGAGCATTGGCGGTTTTATGGGCGATTGCGCTTTGAATCTCGGATTGAAATGAATCGAACTCGGCTTTTTGCGGAGGCTTATTAATATAGCTTTTAATATCGCTTAAACTGATGGTCTGCGTCTGCTTGATGATGTCCTGCGAACTATGCAGCAGGTCGAATTCGTTTTCGTAAATCTTGAGAATATTCTGAACGCCGGCGCGGTTTAATATATTGCGCACCTCGACGCCCGGTGACAGAATGCTGAGGCGGCCGCTGACATCGAGGATACGCTTGTTAATGGCAAGCAGCACATTGATGGTGTCCGAATAGATATAGTCAAGCGGCGAAAAATCGACCGCGAAATTGCGCTTGCCGCTGCCGATCATGTTGTTAATTGTGGTGCGCAGCAACTCCGAATCGTAAATCTCACCTTCGCTGATGACCGGTGTGAGAATATCAAAAATGCCGCTTGTTTTAACTTGGAATTCGATACGCTACCTCCTTGAAGGAGTTAATAAGATATTCTCTTTTTGCGGGTTCCCGACCTGCAAAAAATTACGCCAGGAGGGAATCGAACCCACGACCTTCGGCTTCGGAGGCCGACACTCTATCCAACTGAGCTACTGGCGCCAATGTTCGCATGGGCTATAATACGGCGCCCGTCCTGAAAGGCGACCGTTAATAATATAGTAATTTGTGCCGGTTTGTTCAAACCAAAATTTCCGTTAAACGGCCGCGGTTTTGGTTTTATTCCGCCCACTCCTTTTCCCCGAGCAATTGCCGCAAACGCGGATGAACGAAGCCGTCGGATGTTTTGAGGTGCCCAAGCGCCGTAACCATGACCTGCTTCTGAGCCTGCGGGCCGATCCGCGGATTCAGCAGAAGCTGGTATTCGTCGCGCAGGCGCACCAATCCGCCGTCGCTGCCGCAGCTTTCCCACCGGACCACCACGCCGCGCTGCGCGAGCGCATGCATGAGCAGCTCAAAATCCGGATCGGGCGCTTTAAGGGGAATCATGATGGACCGGTTTTATTAGCGTCTTTTAAGTTTCGCCCGGTTCGGGTTGCCCACCGGCGCCTTCGATATGCGCGCTTTTAATTTCGCGCGGGGAAAGCCGGATGCCGCCGGCCTTATTACCGCGCACCGGGTAGTCGGCGATTTCAAAGGACTCCTCGGCAATGCGCTGGTACGGTTTTGGCTTGTATTCCAAGTGGATTGTCCCGGCAATGGCCGTAGTAAGCTTGAGCACGTCGCTGCCATCGGGAACGAGGGAATAGGGCTTATTCAGGATGAATTTTTCGATGGAGCACCGCTTGATATAGGGCCGGCCGTTTTTATTGTCGCGGTAGACCAAGGTGTAAACAATGTCTTTGTTGACAAAACCGCACCACCACATGCCTTTGTCGACAAAGAGTTTGTCCGGCGCGTTAATGACCGACCAGACCCCCGATTTACGGATGGTTAAGACCCGGTCGAAGGTTGACACATCGCAGACGGCGCCGCCGTTGACTTCGTACCCCAGGTAGCCGCTCTGATGGTCGTAGCGCAATTTAAGGTTGCGCTGGGCGACTTCGCGCACGTCTACTTTTTCAAACGACACGAGTTTTGTTTTGCGCGGGAACTGTTTGGCGTATTTTTTACACAGGCCTTCCAGGTAATCGATGGTAAAGACGATAATGTTGTCGAGACTGTGCTTTATTTCTTTAAGACGTTTGTTGATTTCGGCGATCTCTTTCTGGGCGCGGTTGATGTCGTAGCGGCTGATGCGGCGGATGGGGATTGCCAGCAGCGCCTCGACGTCTTCGTCGGTGATAGGGCGCTTGACCTGGTCCTTGAAGGGCCCAAACCCCTTGTAAACCGCCTTGACCACGTCTTCGGCGGTTGCCATTTCTTCGATGCGTTTATAGATGCGTTCTTCGATAAAGATGCGCTCGAGCGTCCGGGCGTGCAGTTTGTCGCGCGCGCGCTTGTCTTCGATTTTAAGCTCGGCCTTGAGCAGGTCCACGAGCTGGCCGGCGGCATGCTGGATTAAATCGGTGGCGGTTATGACCACGGGCTTGTTGGAGTCGTCGATGACCATGAACGAGAGCGGCACGGAGACTTCGCAATCGGTAAAGGCATAGAGCGCATCCACGGTTTCGGCCGTGTGCATGCCGCGCGCCAGGTGGATCTCTATTTCCACCGCTTCGGCCGTGAAATCGGAGATGCTGGCGATCTTGATTTTGTTGTGCCGCGCGGCCGATTCCACGGAGGCGATAAGGCTGGCGGTGGTGGTGCCGTAGGGGATTTGGCGGACCACGATGCGTTTTTCGTCGCTCGTGTCAAGCTCGGCGCGGATGCGCACCTTGCCGTTGCCGTCGGCATATTCGGAGACGTCGCACAGGCCGCCCGTGGGAAAATCGGGGAACAACTGGAATTTTTCCCCGCGCAGGCAGGCGATTTCGGCCCGCAGCACTTCCAGAAAATTATGCGGCAGGATTTTGGTGGCCATGCCCACGGCAATGCCTTCGGCGCCGATAATCAGCATGACCGGCAGCTTGGCCGGCAGCGTTATGGGTTCCTTATGGCGGCTGTCGTAGGAGAGTTCGAAGGCGGTGGTGTCGGGGTTAAACAGGGTTTCGCGCGCCAGGGCCGTGAGCCGGCATTCGATGTAGCGCGCGGCCGAAGCCTCGTCGCCGGTGTAAATGTTGCCGAAATTTCCCTGCTTTTCGATAAAGAGGTCCTTGTTGGCCAGGACCACCAGGGCCGAGTAGATCGAAGCGTCGCCGTGCGGGTGATACTGCATCGCCCGTCCGACGGCATTGGCCACCTTGTGAAACTTGCCGTCGTCCATTTCAAAAAGGGTATACAGAATGCGGCGCTGCACGGGCTTGAGGCCGTCGGCGATGTGCGGAATGGCGCGGTCCTTGATAACGTAAGAGGCGTATTCCAGAAAGTTCGTATTAAAGAGCGTGTTGACAAACGTCATGCGACCAGGTTCTCCATGATGAACGTGCGTCGTTCCGGCGTGTTTTTGCCCATGTAAAAATCGAGCGTCTGGGGCACGCCTTTAATGGATTTTACATCCACCTTGATGAGCCGGATGTTTTCGCCGATAAACTGCTTGAATTCGGCCGGCGAAATTTCGCCCAGTCCTTTAAAGCGCGTGATCTCCGGGTCGCTCAGGTCGTTTTCGGCCCGGGTGCGTTCTTTTTCGCTGTAGCAGTAACGCGTCTCTTTTTTATTGCGGACGCGAAAGAGCGGGGTTTCCAGAATGTAAACATGGCCCGCGATGACAAGCTCTTCGAAATAGTTAAGGAAGAAGGTCATGAGCAGGTTGCGGATATGAAAGCCGTCGACGTCGGCGTCGGTGGCGATGATGATTTTATTATAGCGCAGGTTCTCCAGATCTTCTTCGATGCGCAGGGCCATCATAAGGTTGTAGAGTTCTTCGTTTTCGTAAACGGCGGTGCGGTTGCGGCCGTAGCAGTTCTGGGGTTTGCCGCGCAGGGTGAAAATGGCCTGCCGCAGCACGTCGCGCGAAGAAACAATGGAGCCGGCGGCCGAAAGCCCTTCGGTGAGGAAAATCATGGTCTCTTCGCCGTGCTTAGGGTCGCCCAAGTGGAATTTGCAGTCCTTTAAATTGGGGTTGTGGATTTCGATGCGTTTCGCCGCTTCCTTGGCGTCTTTTTTGACCGCGTTGAGTTCCTTGCGCAGACGTTCGTTGGCCAGGATTTTGGTTTGCAACAGCCGGGACGACTCCACGTTTTTATGCAGGAAATCGACCACGCCGCTCTTGACCTCGCCCACGACCCAGCTTTTGATTTCGGTATTGCCCAGCTTGTTCTTGGTTTGCGATTCAAACACCGGGCTCTTGAGTTTTACGGCAATGGCGGCGCTGACGCCTTCGCGCACGTCAAGACCATTGAAATCGCTTTTAAAGAACTCGTTGATGCCTTTTAAAATGCCTTCGCGAAAGGCGCTTAAGTGCGTGCCGCCGTCGCTGGTGTACTGGCCATTTACAAAAGAGAAATAGGTTTCGCCGTAGTTGGCGGTGTGGGTAAAGGCGAATTCCAGCAGTTTGGTACGGTAATGGCCGATGGGGTAGACGGCCGATTCGCCCACTTCGGCGGTCAGAAGATCGGGCAGGCCGTTCTTGGACTCAAACGTCTGGCCGTTAAAGATAAGCCGCAGGCCCTGATTGAGGTAGGCGTAGTTGCGCAGACGTTGTTCCACGTATTCCGGATTAACGCTGAACTCCGTAAAAATCTCGGGGTCCGGTTCGAACTCCACATAGGTGCCGTCGTGCGCGCTGGCCGCCTTGCCTTTTTTGTGGCTGACCTGCTTGCCGCGCGAGAAAACCGCTTCGAAAAAATCGCCGTCGCGATAGGAGATTACCTTAAAATGGGACGCGAGCGCGTTTACGGCCTTGGTGCCGACGCCGTTGAGGCCCACCGAGAACTGGAAGACCTCGTCGTTGTATTTTGCGCCGGTATTGATGACGGAAACGCACTCGATGACTTTACCCAGCGGTATGCCGCGACCGTAATCGCGCACTGAGATGAGGTTGTTATCGATTTTAATGTCGATTTTTTTGCCGTTGCCCATGATGAATTCGTCGACGGCGTTGTCGATGATTTCCTTGAGCAGGACATAAACGCCGTCATCGGGGTTGCTGCCGTCGCCGATGCGGCCGATATACATGCCCGTGCGCAGGCGGATATGCTCCAGGGAGCTTAGGGTCTTAATGGAATCTTCGGTATATTGCGGGGCGCCGGATTTGTCTTTGGCCATAGTCGCTGATATATCTTTTGTAAACCGCTAAAATCGTTTATAAAACCAAGGGTAGTTGAAAATACATTTACCCTTATAATACAAGCAATAGCGGCACGCTGTCAAGGCCCATACCAAGAATGGTGGTTATTGCATTTCGGCGCTTACACAATAAAAAATATTTTCCGATTACGCCATTGCAATTTATTTGATTTTGCACTATAATATAAAGTATTATTACCCGATCCATTTCCGCGCAAAGAAAAGAGTGCCTATGCAACGTTCGTGCGGCATTTTTCTGCACCCGACTTCATTACCGGGCGCTTTCGGCATCGGCGACCTGGGAAGCGAGGCCTATAAATGGATCGAACTCCTGGCGCACTCCAACATGGGTTACTGGCAGCTCTGCCCGCTGGGACCTACCGGTTATGGCGATTCGCCCTACCAGTGCCTCTCGTCGTTCGCCGGCAATACGCTCCTGATTTCCCCCGAAAAATTATGCGAGGACGGGTTGCTTGACAAAGCCGACCTTGCCGCCGCAGAAGCGCCCGCGGGGCGCCGCGTGGATTTCGGCGCGGTGATTAAATCCAAGGAAGCGCTTTTTCGCAAGGCGTATATCCGCTTTACGGCCACGGAAGAATTCGAGCGTTTCTGCGAAGAACAGCGCAGTTGGCTCGACGATTACGCCCTGTTCCTGGTGATTAAGAACCGGCACGGGGGCGCCGCCTGGAACCAATGGGATTCCCCTTTTAAACTGCGCTATCCGGCCGTGCTTGACCAAATAAGAGACGCCGAACGCAAAGACGTACGCTATTATAAATTTTTGCAGTTTATATTCAACCGGCAATGGATGCAATTAAAGCAACACGCCGGGGAGCGGGGCGTGCGCATTATCGGCGACATGCCCTACTACGCCGCCTACGACAGCAGCGACGCCTGGGCCATGCCCGATCTTTTTGAGCTGGACGAGGCCGGTAATCCGCTGCGCCTTGCCGGAGTGCCGCCGGATTATTTCAGCGAGACCGGGCAATTATGGGGCAATCCGCTTTACCAATGGGAAACCATCCGCGCCGACGGCTATGCCTGGTGGATCAGCCGCATCCGCAACATCCTGGACCTGGTGGACGTGATCCGGCTCGATCATTTCCGCGCCTTTGAATCCTACTGGGCCATTCCCGCCGGCAGCGCCGTGGCCGCCGAAGGCAAATGGGAAAAAGGTCCGGGCATGGATTTTTTTAACGCCCTGCGGCGCGAGTTGGGCAACGATCTGCCGCTTATGGCCGAAGACCTGGGCGAAATTACGCACGGCGTGGAGGAGTTGCGCCGGGCCGTGAACATCCCCGGCATGAAGGTGCTGCAATTCGCCTTCGACGGCAAGCCCGACAATCCCTATTTGCCCTATAACCTCACCGCCGACAGTGTTATTTATACCGGCACCCACGATAACGACACTTCGCGCGGATGGTTTGCGGCGCTCACCCCCGCGGAGCAGAATCGCATCTGTAAATTTGTCGACTGCACGCCGGCAACATTCGTTGCGCAGTTTATCCGCACGGCGTTTATGAGCGCCTCCCGAAACTGCATCGTCCCGCTGGCCGATGTGCTGGGCCTGGGAAGCGCGGCCCGCATGAATACGCCCGGTAAGCAGGACGGCAATTGGCAGTGGCGTTTTACCGCGGACATGCTCACGCCGGAAAAACTGACGATGATGGCCGAATACGCGGAGATTTATGGACGGGCGCCGGTGGCGGAAAGCATGCCCTCTTAAAAGTAAACTTCAGCTTTTTTGCTCGCCGGGCCGCACGTGCTTGAGAATGGCGGTTTCGATTTTAATGGGATCGTTTTTATAATCGACGCTGCCCAGAATTGCGGCGATGGCGGCAATGTGTTTGTTTTGTTTTTGGGCCGCCTCCAGGGCGTCCAGATGCGCCGCGATGGCCGTGAATTTTTGCTGGAGCTGGTCGGTAAGCATATTGCAATTGTGCGAAAGATCGCGCAATTCCTCTTTTTCGCGGAACTGGATCTGCGCCGAAATTCTGCCTTCCAATAAGTGCCGCACCCACTGTTCGATTTTGTAAATGGGAACGGCATATTTACGCGATGCGTAGAGCCCCACGAAAATGGCCATGAGAATATTAACGAGCGAGCTGATGATCAGGCTGGGCACGAGAATGTCCACGATGGTCTCTTTGGTAAGGTTGCCCTTAATGTCCATGATGTACAGCAGGATGCTGTTATAAGTAAAGTAATAGACCAGGAAAAGCGTGCAGGCGCAGACCAGCGTGGCGATAAGCACCGCGATCGTGATGCGATAAATAAGCCGGACCTGCAGGGCTCGTTTAATAAAGAAATTTCCTACCGGATGGCGCGCTAATTCCTGTGACATGATCGGGTTCTCCTTATTAAATTTATACTACCATACAACCGGCCCAAAAGTCATTAAAAAATCAGGTCCTGAGCGTGGCCTGGTATTTTTGCCCCATGAGGGCGACAATACGCGCGCCGATTGCATCGGCCTCCGCATCGGTCAAGGTGCGTTCCGCCGAGCGCATGCCCACGGAAAACGCCACGCTTTTAAGGCCGCGGCCCAGTTTCTCGCCGCGATAGACATCGAAGGGGACCACGGATTCAATTAAATCGGACAATGTTTTTATATCGGTAACGAAGGCTTGCGCAAGAATGGATTCGGCCATTACAAAACAATAATCGCGCGCGATGGCCGGAAAACGCGGCAGGGCCGAAAATACCGGCGTTGGCGGCCGGGCGGCAAGCGCCTGGGTGATATCGAGTTCGCAATAAAAAACGCTCTCCTTGACCTCAAAGGCTTCCGCCAGGCGCGGGCTTATTTTTCCGGCGACGCCGTTTGTCAAGTTTGCCGCGTCGCCCAGGGTGAACCCGCCGTTTTCAAACCAATCGAGCCGGGCCGGCTCAAAATTAAAAGAGGCGATCCCCAGATTGTTTTGGATGGCCTGCAAAAGACCTTTTAGAATATAAAAATCGTTCGGCCGCGTCTCCGTGTTCCAGGTTTTTTCGGCCCAGGCGCCTTCCAGGGTGATGGCTAATTTTATGGGTTCATGGGCGAGTTGGTCCGCCCCGCGCGAATGAAAAACGGAACCGATTTCAAAAAAGCGGTTATTCAAATTTTTGCGGTTGCTGTTGTAGGCGGCCGCTTCCAGCGCGTTGCCCAGCAGGCAGGTGCGCATCTGCGCCATGTCCGGGCTTAACGGATTAAGAATGGCGACCGGCGCGATCTGCGGCGTGAGCAGCGCCCGTCGTTTTTCGCTGCTCATGGAGTTGGTGATGATTTCGCGCAGGCCAAGGGCCGCCAAGGCGGCGCGCAC
>JAQUMP010000107.1 GCA_028718065.1 Chitinivibrionales bacterium
GTTGCCAGCAGGTGCTGGATGCGGTCCTGGCCTCCGCCCGTAATAAAAAATGGGTGCGGGTTCCGGAAAAATAGGAAAACGGGAGATGAACATGGAATACCGTTTTTTAGGGAAAACCGGCCTGCGCGTTTCACCGCTCTGTCTTGGCTGCATGACATTCGAGCCCGGCGGTGTCGACGAGAAAACCGCGCATGCCATGCTGAATGCCTATGTCGAGGCCGGCGGCAACTTTATTGACATGGCCGACAACTATCCCGGTGTCGAAGAAGTGTTCGGCCGCTGGCTCAAGAAGCGCGGCGACCGGCGCCTTTTCGTGATCGCCAGCAAGGTGCGTTTTCCGGTTGGTCAAGGTCCCAACGACGTCGGACTCAGTCGTAAGCACATCCTCGATTCGCTCGATGCCACGCTCCGTAAAACCGGGGCCGAATATATCGATTTATATCAATGCCACTGTTGGGACCCATGCACGCCCATCGAGGAGACTTTACGCACGCTCGACGACGCAGTGCGGGCCGGGAAAGTCCGATATATCGGTTGCTCCAATTTTACCGGCTGGCACATAATGAAGGCGTTTGCGGAAAGCGAAAAACGCGGATGGGTGAGGTTCGAGGCCGTGCAATCGCAGTACAGTTTGCTTATTCGATCGCCGGAATGGGAAATAATCCCGGTTTGCAAGGAACATGGCATTGCCGTAAACGCCTGGAGTCCGCTGGCGGCGGGCTGGCTGACCGGAAAATACAGTAGGGACAAACCGCCGCCCACGGGCAGCCGCATGGCGCGTATCGCAAAGACGCCGGAAGAATGGGAAAAAATTTTGCAGATGGACGTGGGCTCGCAGATTCCGCACCCCACCAAGGTGCAATCCGAACGAAAGTTCCGGGAACTGTCGCATACGCACGAAAGTGAGCGCCGTTTCAGAATCATCGACGCCGTCGGCGAGGTGGCCAGAACCCACGGCGCAACCCACGGGCAGGTTGCGCTCGCCTGGCTGCTTACGCAGCCGGGGATCTGTTGCGCGGTCATCGGCGCCAGCTCCCTTGACCAGTTGAACGAAAACTTTTGTTTCGACCGGGTACAATTGTCGGAAAAGGAAAAGGAATGGCTTTTAACCGTCAGCGATCCGGGATTGCCGTACCCGCACGACTTTTTCGCCAAATACGGAATTTGGCGGTGACATGAAAACCATCAAGGGGCCGGGCCTATATTTAGTCCAGTTTTACCGGGACCAAAGCCCCTTTAACAGCCTCGCGAACATGGCGGCCTGGGCCGCCTCGCTCGGGTATACGGGACTCCAGATTCCGTCCTGGGTCCCGGCGCTCCTTGACCTTGACAAAGCGGCGGAATCAACGGCCTACTGCGACGATGTCAAGGGCATGCTGGCGGGGTGCGGGCTGGAGCTTGCCGAGCTGGGCTCCTATATCCAGGGCCAGTGCCTGGCGCTCTGCTCGCATGCCGAAGAGGCCTTCCGGGGGTTTTATCCCGCCGGCCTCAGGGGGTATGCCCGCGCCGCCTGGGCCGCCGGGCAGCTTAAAAAGTCGATCAGCGCATCCGTCAACTTTGGGACAAAAAACATTTCCGTGCTTTCGGGCGGTTTCGCCTGGCACGCGATGTATCCTTGGCCGCAGCGCCCGGCGGGAATGATCGACCGGGCCTTTACCGAACTGGCGCGCCTGTGGCGGCCGCTGCTGGATGCGGCGGACGAGGCGGGCGTTACCTTCGGTTTCGAGCTGCATCCCGGCTGCGACCTGTTCGACGGGGCCACCTACGAGATGTTCCTTGACAAAGTAAACAACCATCCGGCCGCCTGCCTGACCTACGATCCCAGCCATTTGCTGCTGCAGCAGCTTGACTATTTGGAATTCATCCGCCTTTACGGCGGCCGCATCCGCGCCTTTCACGTTAAAGACGCCGAGTTTTATCCCAGCGGCCGCATGGGTATCTACGGCGGTTACCAGCCCTGGGCAAAACGGCCCGGCCGTTTCCGCTCACCGGGCGACGGTCAGGTTGATTTCAAGCGCGTTTTCAGCCTGCTGGCCGAAGCGGGATACGAGGGCTGGGCGATCCTGGAATGGGAGTGCTTCCTTAAGAGCCCGCAGCAGGGCGCCCTTCAGGGCGCTGCATTTATACGAGACCATATCATCCAGGTTACGGAGGTCGCGTTTGACGATTTTTCCGGCGCTGCAACGGCGGCGGGAATCTGAAAATAAGGAGTTTTATTCATGAATAAAGGCAAATGGTGTTGGGAGTTGATGATTCTGGACGGCAAGGCCGACACCGACGGCCTGGACAGCCTGGCCGCGGCCGACATCGACGGCGACGGGAAACAAGAAATGATCATGGGCGGCAACGGCGGGCTGGTTTGGTATCGTCCGGCGACTTTTGAGAAGGGCCTTATCGCCGGCGGTTTAGTGCAATTCCATGTCGGGATCGCGCTCGATGATGTTGACGGATGCGGGAAGCCGGAGGTTTTTGTCGGCGAAGACCCCGGTAAAAAGGACGCCTGGATGCTCACCTGGTACAAGCCGGGGAAAGATTTGCGCGGGCCCTGGGAGCGGAACATTATCGACCCTGTTTTCGGCGGCGCACCGCACGACATTCTTTTTGCCGACCTTGACAACGACGGAGAAAACGAACTTGTCGCCATCGCCTGCTACTCCCCCACGCCGGGAATATTTGCCTATAAACGCTCCCCCGGCTTAAAATCCCCCTGGAAAAAGTTTGCCCTGTCCGAAGGCATCTTTACCGAAGGTTTGAGCGTGGGCGACCTTAACGGCGACGGTAAATTGGAGATTGTTTGCGGGCCGGATTGGTACGCCCAGCCGCAGGCCGGACCGTTTTCGGGACCTTGGCACAGAAAAGTTTTCGCGCCAAATTTCAGGGAAATGTGCCGGACCGCGCTGGCGGACATAACCGGTAACGGCCGGCCCGACATCGTGATTACCGATTCGGAATACATGGACGGCTTTTTATCCTGGTTCGAAAACCGTCTCCTCGAAGATCCTGCAAATCCCTGGATCGAGCACCGTTTGGAGGAAGGCCTGGTTTATTCGCATTCCCTTGACATTAAGCACAATCCCCAAACCGGGGAAACGCTCATTTTTACCGCGGAAATGGAACAGGGCGGTTGGAGCGCACCCTATAATTTCGACGCGCGCTTAATGACTTTTGCAACCAAGGATTCCGGCACGACGTGGGAAAAGGAAGTTCTATACAAAGGAGAAGGAACGCACCAGGCAAAAATGTATGATATCGACGGTGATGGACAATGGGAAATCATCGGCAAGATCCCGGACCAATACACCCATAACCCCAAAGTGCAGATATGGAAACGCAGGGACAAACCCACCCTCAACGTCAGCTTTAAACACCGGTTCCTTGACCGGGACAAACCGGTCACCGCCATCGAAATAATGGCCGCCGATATCGACGGCGACGGCAGGCCGGACGTAGCGTGCGGTTCTTTCTGGTATAAAAATCCAACCTGGGAGCGCCATGATATTCCGGGCATATATCAGGTCATGAACCACTACGATCTTGACAAAGACGGCAGAGAAGAATTTATCGCCATAAAAAGGGACCCGCAGGCGCCGGCCGGTGACGATTACGGGGCCTTGATGTCCGGCGAACTCTGGTGGATAAAACCCGTCGATCCCGTCAACGGGAAATGGGAGGAGCATTATATCGGGAAAATCGACGGCGATTGGGCGCACGGCAGCGCCATTGCGCCGCTGCTTCCCGGAAAAAAGCTTGCGCTCATTACGTGTTACCACAATTCCCAGGAAAGCGGGAACTTGCCGGAATTATTTGAAATCCCCGACGATCCCCGGCAAGCGCCCTGGCCTAAAAGGGGGTTTGCGAAGGTACACTACAACGAAGAGCTGATTCCCTTCGACATCGACAACGACGGCAGCTTAGATGTGGTTGCCGGGCAATACTGGTTTGACAATCAGGGAGACGGTTCCTTTAAGGCTTATGTAACGGACGAAAAATCCAAAGCCGCCCGGATTGCCCTGTCGGACATTAACAAAAACGGAAAGAAGGACATTATCATTGCGCAGGAAAAAATGGATTATGAAAAAAAACACATCCCCTTCTCCCAGCTTTTATGGCTCGAAAATCCTATTGACAGCAGGCAGGTCCCGTGGAGAAGGCACGTTATCGATGTGTTACGGTGCGCGCATTCTCTGGGAGTTGCCGATATCGACGGCGACGGCGAGGACGAGATAATCGCCGGCGAGCATGACCCTTTTTGGCCCTACCGCAAACGCTGCCGGCTGATGGTTTACAAAAAGGCCGACCCGCAAGGCACGGCCTGGTATCGCTATTGCATCGACAGCCGCTTTGAGCACCACGACGGCGCCAAAATTTTTGAAATGGAGCCGGGACGTATCGGCATTTTAAGCCATGGATGGCAGGACAAGATTTATGTGCATCTGTGGGAAGTTGTTAAAGGGGGCTAAAAACAAATCCCGATGGCCGGCGTGAATGGTTCTATATCGGCCGGATCTTATTTTTGAATAACCAATTCCCTCGTTTCGGTAGTGGCGCCAAAGCGGCATTGCACAAAGTAAACTCCGCGTGCGTATCGATCCCCGCTCCTTGCATCACGGCCAATCGTCCTGCCCCGCGAATCCAGCATTATCACCGTTGTTCCGTTTGGAACACCGCGTGCCCTATCGGCATTCATCGCCATCCTCCGGGGAGGGGAAAAATTTCCCTGCCCGCCGAAACGAACGACCGCTACGGTGGTCTGATGCTTTGGAAAGGTTATATAAAAGGTGTTGGGGCCCTGGGTCATTTTCTGGAACGGCCCGTCAAGAACGGTCGCGCTATAGGGATTGGAGAAATAGTCCAGGTTCGCGCGCGCATCGCCGATGGTTTTCCCGGCGGCAAAAGCGCTCACCGGCGGTGTGAAGGTAAGCGCACCGGTCAATTGATTAAATGCGCAGGCGACGCCCACGATATTGTTTTTGTTGGTTCCGCCGTCGATGCTGCCGGTAACGAGGTTATTAACATTGGTGTTGCCGTCGGTCCCCGAATAGCGGATAGGGCCGAGGAAAACATTGTTGTCGCAAAGATTGGCGCTTCCGGGACTGACCTCATAAAAAAGCGCGGGCATGCCGGCCGCCGATGCGTTCGGAGCAAAGAAATTCCGGGTGATCCTGTTATTGTTGGAACTTTTCCAATCCATCCAGATTCCGCCGCCGCCGGCGTATTGATCGACGATGATATTATCGGCGATTATTGAATTTGCCAGATTGTGCGACTTTATCGCCGCTTCTTCGGCGCATCCCACGAGCGCCCAGCTATTGCCTTCGCAATAGTTCCCCACCACTTGATTATAGCCGACCGTACCTGCTTTGAACGAGGTACTGATTCCAAGCTGTCCGTGGTGCGATACAACGCAGTTACGCACGACGGAATAACCTTCGTTATATCCTCCAACCGGATTGCGTTCCCAACTTCCGGCGTCGGAGTAGCCGGCGATATCGATGCCGCAACCCACCGAATATTCGATGTCGCAGTTCTCGAATGTCCAGTGGTTTCCTCCCTCGACGTCAACGGCCCCCATGGTTTCCCGGAAAAGAAAATTGCCGAAATTCGCGTCGATCCAGAACGAAGACTGGTTGCCCGCATGGTAAAACGCGATCCCCTGCACCGTGACATAGCCTAAACCTCTGATGTGGGGGCTGAATATGCGGCGGCGCGTGGTGATTTCGACGGTATGGGCCGAAGGATTGTTATCCGGGAACGTAACCGTAATCGCGCCGGTCGCGCCGTTATAGGTGTGCTCGGCCATAACGCCGTCCACGAATACCATGCCGCAATCCTGATTTTTTCCGTTGGTAGCGTAGAGTCGCACCTTGAAGGGGTTCTTGTCCTCAATGTAAACATCGTCGTTGAACATGGCGTCCGCGGGTACGCCGCTATAATGCTTGTCGCTGACTTTCTGCCAGGCCGGCTGCCAGATATCCGACCCTTTTACATAAACCGATTCATGGGGCGCCGCGCTATAAACGATGCGGCTGCTCTCGCCGTTTCCTCCCCGGGGCGGAGTTACGCGTTCCCGATACGTGCCGCCATGAATAAGCACGATATCACCCGGCTGCGCCGCCATGGCGGCGGCCTGGATGGTCTTAAGCGGCGCGGCTTCGGTACCCGCATTGGCGTCCGAAGCCCCTCCCGCGCCGTTGTTGACGACAATTGTCCGCGCCGGTAAACCGGCCACGACGCCAAAGGCGATAATCACAATCGGGACATCCTTCCACATAAGAATTTCCTTTGAGAAACGCTTTACGATAAATAGCCTCGGACGAATTTTAATTCTGAATAACCAGCTCCCGCGTTTCGGCCTTGGCGGCGATGTCCTTGTTTGAATATTCCACAAGGTACATTCCCTGTTTTACCCGGCCGCCCCGGAAATCTTTTCCGTCCCACACGATACGGCCGGAATCGGCGCCTCCCAATTTGAAGAGTCTTACGAGCCTTCCCCCGATTGTAAATATCTTGACTTGCGCGTTATCGGAAACGTTGGTCGCCGCGACCTGAATCAAAACTTCGCGCCGATGCCGGGTTATGCGCATTGCATTGGGGAAAACCCTGCGCGCGGCAAATACCGGATTTCCGGATTGCGTTGAAGCCGCTCCGTTGGATATGGTGAATACCTTAAAATTATTGGTTCCCTGGGCCATATTTTCGAATGGACCGGGAAGCGGATGAGTCGTATTTCTGGGGTTCCCGAAGAAATCCTTATCGACGGTGAGGGGACTTCCATCGGCATTTTCGGGCCCGCGGCCGCATGACGCGATCGGCCCGATATAGGCGGTCGTAATAAGCGGCGTAAGAACGTTCCAGGGAAGATTGTTCATGCTCAACGAAACCGAAACGCCCGATGAGTCGGATTTATAGGAAAATCCCGGATTATAAGAATTTACAATACTATTGACATCGAACTGGCTTGCTTGACTTTTAGCAGCACCCTGCAAGTAAACATTGTAATCCACTTTAAAATCGGGCACCGTCGCGTTCCATAAGCCCTGTTTTATAAAAATATTGTTATACCACCGGTCCATGGAGGGAGAACTTACTCCCGTGCCGGCATTAGTCACGGTATGCGGGAGAAAGTAAATCGGCTGCCGCGCATTGTCGGTTTTCCAGGCATTATAGGAACAATTATAAAAAAGGTTATGCACGCATACCGCGGCCTGGGACGAAAGCTGTTCTACCCCGCCGCCGATAAATACGTTGTTGTCGATAAGATGAGGCCCGAAACCTTCCTCTATGTAAACCTGCGGCCGTTCCCCGCCGGGTTCGCTATTCATAACAAACACATTTCCCGTCACGCGGGCGTTCTGCCAGGACCAATCCATCCAGATGCCGTACCCCGCGCCGGCGTCACCCACTTCCCTGATCAAATTATTTTTTATAGTTACATCCACCGCAAAATGCAGTTTTATTCCCGCATCTTCCCACCCGCCGAATTCATGGGTCCACTCGTATCCCGGTATGTAGTTATTGATATTTTCAACAAGGTTGCCCATTATTAAACTGCCGATATTGAATTGACAACCGACAATACCGGCCTGGCCGCAATGCCTTATAACATTGTTGCGAATGATATGATGCCCGGAGTTTATGGTCTCGACGCCGCCGGTCCACCGCCCGATTGAGATTCCGCAGCAGCGCGCGTCGGAAACAAGGCAGTTTTCAATGATCCAATGGCTTCCCGTTTTCGTGCAAACCGCGCCGACCTGGTCGCCGCAATCCGGTCCGCCCCAGGGCGTTGCCGCCTGCATAAATGTTAAACCGGATACGGTGATGTAGCTTGTCCCTACATTTTGCGGGGCAAAACACATTTCACGGACGTTAATTTCCGTTAGGGCCGTGTTCGGATTAATCGCGCCGAAATTGGCCCAGATGCTGGTGGTTGAACCGCTGGTGCCGGTGCACCAGGAATTTTGATGCGCACGAACGTCGCCCGGCAATTTCCATTCGATAAGTTTTCCGCCGTTCAGAAATACGTCGCCGCAATGGTGCCATTGACCATAAGTCATCCAGATGCCGCAATTGACCGTTGTGGTAAAAGGATTAAATCCCTTAAAAAAAGAATTGTCCAGATCGACTTTCCAGATGCCGCTGTCCTGGCTCACCCACGTGGTAATTCGTTCCGAACCTTTTATAATCGCCTTCTCGCCGGGCGCGTTGCAGTAGGTAATTCGAGCATTTTCTCCCGTGCCGCCGTTAAGGGGCTGCACCTGCTCACGATATTCTCCCGCATGAATAATTACCGAGTCGCCGGGCCGGGCGATTGCGGCCGCCTTATTAATTGTCAAGTACGGCGCTCCGGGCGTTCCTGAATTAAGGTCCGAACCGGTTTTAGCGACATGATAATTGGAAGCATATATTGAAATCGCGCCGGCCCAAATCAGGAGCATTGCCCGGTAAAAAGCGCATTTTCCGACGGGCCTAATATTGTCCATGGTTTCTCCATTGTCTACAGGCCAGTTTTTAGACCGCCTATTGTTTAACGATCTTTACGGCCGATGCCGCCGATTTTACAAGGTAAATGCCCGCCCGGCCGCTCCGCGGCACACGCCCGTTTTCGACAATGCCGATACGGCGGCCGCGCACATCGTAAACCGTTGCCCGCTTAAAATTGCTGTTGACCGATAAGGCCTTCGCGCCGGCGGGCATAGCGCCCGTGGTAACGGTCACGTCCCGTACTTGAATCGCGTTGACAAGTGCGGATTTATCGTTACCGCCCGAAGCGGGCCCGGCAAGGGTGAGCACCGGTGCGGTCGATCCGGCGACAAAGGTGCCGGTCACGAACTGGCCCGGTCCGGTCTGGTTGGTTTTATTTTTGTCCAAGGTTACCGCGTTCCCGCAGGTTATGGTCACGGTGCCGCCGTCGTAATAGGCGTCGTCCGTCCAGAGCTGGACCAGATACGTATGACCGCTTGTCAAGTTATTGAGGGTTACTAATATTTTGTCCGTGCCGTCCACAAAGGCGGCGCTGGGGAGGATTGTCGATCCGTAAACACCGGTTATGCCGTCGGGTGTGTGGAAAAAAGCGCCGATGGACGGATTGGGCCAGCCGTTGCCGGGCGCGCCGGCCAGCACGATGTCGTACGGCGCGGTTCCCACGTTGCCGCCGCTGGTGGTACCCGTAAAGACCACGTTGTTTACGGTTGCGTTGGTCCCGCTCCAATTGTAGGCGTATTTAAACGTTCCAGTGGTGACGATGTCATTATCACCGGCGACATA
>JAQUMP010000108.1 GCA_028718065.1 Chitinivibrionales bacterium
ATGGCCACTTCGGTTGAGGCCGCACGCGCCCTGCTGTACGCCACCGCCAAAACAATTGACGCAGGCGAAAAACGCTTTTCCAAGGAATCGGCCATGAGCAAGCTTTTTTGCTCGGACGTGGCCATGCGCGTTACCGTAGACGCCCTGCAGGTCATGGGCGGGTACGGTTACATGCGCGAGTATCCCATGGAAAAGCGCATGCGCGACGCTAAAATAACCCAGATCTACGAAGGCACGAACCAGATCCAGCGTAACGAAATCGCGCTGCAATTGATAAAAGAGAGTGCGAGTTAGTGGGACCTTTACAAATTAAAATCGCGCCGTCGATCCTTTCGGCCGATTTTCGCATACTCGAGTCGCAGGTCAAAACCGTGGAAGCCGGCGGCGCGGACCTGATCCACTGCGACATCATGGACGGCCATTTTGTTCCCAACATAAGTTTTGGCCCCCTGGTGGTCGCCGCGGTAAAACAGTGCACGCGCCTGCCGCTCGGCGTGCACCTCATGATAAGCAATCCGCGAATATTCATAGACCCTTTTGTCAAGGCAGGCGCGAGCAGGATTATTATCCACGTCGAAATCCGGGATAATATCTCCGAGCTGTTGCGGATCATTGCGGAGCGGGGAATAAAAACGGGGATATCGCTCAACCCGGCAACGCCGCTCGATTCCATCCGGGACTTTTTGCCGCAGTGCGACGAAGTGTTGGTTATGACCGTTTCACCGGGATTCGGCGGGCAACCGTTTCTACCCGATCAACTTTCCAAGATTAAAGATTTACAGCAGGCAATCGCCGGGCTGAACCGGCCCGTGGAGATCGCCGTGGACGGCGGTATTACCGAAGCAACTGCCGCGCAATGCGTCTCGGCCGGCGCCACCGTGCTCGTTGCCGGAAACTATATCTTTGCCGCGGCCGATCCGGCCCGCCGAATAGCTCTTCTGCGTAAAAACGCCCAAGTTTAACGATTTTTTTATGGTAATTAAAAGGCCCTTAATATACTATTTTTAAATACAATTTAAGACTGTCACGCCGGATCGCCCGCGCATAAAAAGAACTTTTAATCGTAGTATTTTAGTTTTCTTGTTGCGCAGCGGTTTAGAATCTATATTTAGCAAATTGCTTTTTTGATGGAGGACCAATGAAAAAGTTAAGTGCCAAAGACATTAAACATTTTAAAGAAAAATTATTGACCGAAAAGCAGCACGTCCTGGAAGAAATGGGCGAGTTGCAGCAGAATAATCTCAAGCAGACCATTTCCGACCAATCGGGCGAGAATTCGCGCTACAGTTACCATCTTGGAGACGTGGCCTCGTTGGCATACGGCCGGGAATTTTCCATGGGACTGGCCGAACGCCAGCAAAAATATCTGGAACAGATCGATGAAGCCCTGCAACGGATCGAAGAAGGCACCTACGGCATCTGCAAGGTCACCGGCGAACAAATCCCCATCGCCCGGCTCGAAGAGGTCCCTATTGCCAAGTATTCGGTCAAAGGCAAGGAAATCCTCGAACGCCAGCGCCAAAAAGGGACTCCCACGAATTAATCGGGGGACCTATTTTTTGGCCTCGGCGCCGATCATATAATACCGTCCATAAGAATTTTCGGCGACAAGCCTGAGTCCGCCGCACGTGCGTTGAAATCCTCTTTGGATTGCCTGCATCGTGGGGTCTTTTTCTTCCGCAACGGTTACTACGATCATTTTGGGCCTAAAGCGGGCCACGACCGTATCCACTTTCGACGAATCAAAAAACGCCTGTATGCCGACGCAGTTCCGGTTGCAAAGGAAATTCAACTGGGCCAGCGAGCCCGCGCAGTAGGTTTGGTTTTGGCCGACCAGGTCGGTGATCGCGGATACGTATTCGGCAAAACAGCGGTCGGTTTTCGGCGCGGCGGCAAGGGTCCGTTCGTAATAGCGGTGAGGATTGACAACCGGAATAAGGCACACGGCAAGCACAAAAGGCGCTGCCATGCCGCGCAGGCGGGGGAAAAACCGACCTGACGCTTTTTCGCCCAAACCGATCATGGCATGCACGCCGTACGCATATACAAACGGCATAAAAGGCAGCAGATAGCGCACCGCGGCCCAGGAACGCGCATAGCCGACATAGCAGCATGCGCAAAACGACAGCAAAAATCCCGCGGCCGCCAAAGCATTATAAAACGTTCTTTTTTGCAATAACGCAACGGCCGCAAAGGCAAGCGGCAATATTTCAAGGCCGTGCTCAAAGAAATTCAAGGTATCGGTCAGGTTCAAAAACCCCTTTGCCAGCGCTTTGAGCGGTAATAAACCGTTATGTAAACCAATGAACCCTCCCACGGAAAACCCAGCCGTCTGGTTCATGGATGGGCTCAGCAGCCCGGCATTGCCCGCAATATAGAAAGGATTACCAAACTGTAGCCATGACCGGGCCAGCCAGGGTGTCATGACGGCGAACATGGCCCCCAACGCCAGGAAAGAATGCCACAGGGGAATTTTCCGGGTTTTAAAGTACCAAATACCGGCAAAAACAATCGCCGGCGCGAACAGAACGGCGTTCGGCCGCACTAGGTAAAGCAATCCGGCAATAATCCCGGCCGCAATCCAATAGGCCCGGCCCGCCGGGTGCAGATAAACCGTGGCTAGCAATAAAAGCGAAAGCACCAGACCGAAAAGTCCCTCGGTGTAAACCTGGGCGTTCCAATAAAGTTGCAGCAGCGAAAAAGCGGTCAGGGCCAGCGTCACGAGGGCGGTTTTTACGCCGAAGAATTTTCGCCATACCAGATAGGCCGCGCCGCAGGCGGTCAGGAATACGGCCGCAACGGCGCCGAGCGCCGTGCCCAGCGAAATGCCAAAGCATTTAAAGGCCGCGGCCAGGACTAAAACAAGCCCCGGATAGCGGAAATCATCGGGCCGCGGCAGAGTCCAATGCTGAAGAAAAAGGTACTCAAGCCATCGCGTGGAAAACCCGTTCCCCCGCGCAAATTCGGCCGCCGCGCTCATCCAGGAACCCTCGTCGCCGGTGGGCAGCCCGTGGTGGACAATACGCTCCTGCAGAAAATGGAACGCCAGCAGCAGCAGCAACCCCACCAACGCGCATTCCGCGTAAATCTTTATTCTATTTTCCTTTGTCAAATCCAGCTCCTTCGCACCCGCTTTGGACCCCGGATCGGCCTTTTCTTCCCGTGCATTTATTATAGTAACGGGGGAAACAGGAAACCATGCTTTTTTAATAAGACTTGACTACCGCCGTAATCTTTCGCGGTAAAAAATGTAGCGTTCAGCCTTTTCCGCAGCGTATCTTACCAACGAGAGCAGGACGGACGATTTTAAAAATCCCGACGATAACGCAACAACCGCCATGATTATTATTTTAATGGGCGTTTCCGGCAGCGGTAAAACCGCCATAGGAAAACTTCTGGCGGAGCGTTTACATTTTCCCTTTGTAGACGCCGATGACTTTCATAGCGCCATGAGCAAAAACAAGATGTCCCGCGGCACGGCCCTTACCGACCAGGATCGTCTTCCCTGGCTTAAAAAGCTCCGCGGTCATTTATTGTTTCGCTTTAAAAAGGGCCAGAGTTGCGTCCTGGCTTGCTCGGCGCTCAAACGGAAATATCGGGACATTCTGGCATTCGACAAATCAGAAGTCAGGTTCGTTTTTCTCAAGGGAGAAATTAAATTGATCACCGAACGTCTTAAAAATCGTCGCGGACATTATTTGCACCCGGCCCTGTTGCCAAGCCAGTTTAAAACACTCGAGGAGCCCTTCGATGCCCTGATGGTCGATATTGACAAAAAAGAACAGGCGATCGTAGACGATATCGTAGCAAGGCTCCCTGTCGGGTGGTTTGCGTAGCACGTATTTTAAACGTAAAATACCTTGAGCGCTTATGGCCATTAAAAACATTTTTTTCTTCGTTTTGTTATTTGTCTTTTTATCATCGGCATTCGCCGATGATATCGTCATCAAAGATTCGGCCAGGGCCTATTTCATTACCGACACAACCGGTGAATTGCCCGCGATTTTAAGCCATGCCCGCCGCCCGCAAATCAACGCAAAAAAATCCATTGCCGCTCTTTTTTCGCTATTCGATTCGCTAGGGTTTTTTAATACAACGCTCGACACCATGACCAAAGACAGCATCCGCATTACTCCCGGAAAACGCAGCATCATTGCGCGCAGCTCCCTCCGCGTTGTCAATGGCGCGGCAGTTCCCGATTCGCTCCCGAGGTTACCGGCGCCTCAAGCCTACGACCGCGGGCGCCTGGCGGCTTATTGCCGGGAACTGGTCGCCTATTACACCACCCACGGGTTTCCCTTTGCGCGCGTGGCGATATCCTTGACGGATAGTATTTTGGCGGCGGGCAGCGGCGACAAAACGGCGCCGTTTGCGCCCCTGATCGCTGTTTTTAATATTTATCCGGACCTTGCCGCAACCTTTGCGGCGCCGCTGATTAAGACCGTCAATCAGACCAGCATCGCTCTTTTACGCCACGACTGCGCTTTTAAGCGCGGCCAGCGCTTCGACAGCCGCCTGCTTTTGCTCAGCCGGCAGCGGCTGCTGGCCCGCGCATATATCAGCGAGGTAATGACCGAAGCGCCCAGGTTGGTCCCGCCGGACCCGCGCGATAGCTCCTCGCGGGAAAAAAACGAAGTCGTGATACCCCTTTTTGTCAACGATAAGCAGGGCCTGGGGCTGGAAGGCGCCCTGGCCGTATCGAGCGGGCAGACGGCGCGCACGCAATTGTCGGGGAATGCCACGATCACTTTTTTAAACGTTTTTCACCACGGGGAAGGCGCGACTATACTTTACAAAGGTGATGATAACTACCAGCAGCTTGCGGCAACGTACAGTCAACCCTGGCTTTTAAACCTGCCGCTTTTCGGCCGCCTGAGCGCCCAGATTAATATCCAGCAGCAGGAGTACGGCCAATCCGAGGGCGCCGCGGAAATGCTGACGGAACTCAACCCGTACTGGAGCACGGGGCTGGCGCTCAAGGCGCACGAAACCACGCTCGATAGCGCGGCGGCGATTTCGTCCAACACGCTCTACCGTTTCTGGGGAATCGATTACATCCTATCCTGCAAGGGGGCTTTGCCGGCGCGCAACACCGGCACGAGCGCTTTTACGCTCTCCGCAGGCACCGGGCAGTCGATCGCCTCGGGCCAATCAACCGAACGGTTTCAACTTTCCGGGGTCGTTTTACACCAGCAGGCACTTTTTTCACCGGTGGCCATTTTGGGGAAGCTGGTCACTAAAAATTTTTTCTCGGCCGAAGGCGAATTGCCCGATGCGGAGCTCTACCGCGTGGGCGGGTTCCAATCGATCCGCGGTTATGCCGAAAATGAATTTGCGTTTCGCACGGTTTGCATCGGTCAACTGGAGCTGCTCTATTATTATAACAACGCGGGGGCCTTGTATATTTTCGGCGACGGCGGCATGGGCAGCAAGGCCTACCTTTGGCGCGCCGACGCTGCGGGGCAAAAATTCTTCGGCTACGGGCTTGGCATCCGCATACCCAACCGCCTCGGCATCGTTTCGCTCGAATGGGCGCGTAACATTTCCGATGTGCAAAGCCTGGGACGCCTTCATTTTGGCATCAGCAATGCCTTTTCCGCGGCCGGGACCCCGTTGGATTAACGCCTATCCGTATTTCTTGACAATAGGTATTAACTCGTACTCAACGACGTCGGCATAGCCGACCCAATCCTGCTGCTGCTGCATGAGCATGAGGGTTTCCAGCGCGTACAGGAATTTTGTGCGCGGCTCATAGGTAAGTTTGGCAGGCAGGGATTCGAGCGCGCCCAGGGCGCAGTTGGCCGAAGAGGCCGCGTCCCGGAAATCGCCGAGGCGGGCGCTGCGTGCGACGGAGCTGAGCAGCGCTATAAGATCGGCATTGTTTGGCATAATCGGGCCTACAATAAATTTTTAAGGGCGATCTGCGAATCGCGCTACTTTATTCTGCAATATTATATTACCATTAATTTATGAGTGATGCCATTGAACTATCTCCGGCGCATTCGGGCGCCATGACCGCCGCCGTAACCTGTGAAGACGGCGCCACGCGTCACCTGCATTCCATTGTCGACCCGCAGGCCGAAAGCGCCCTTTTTGAGGACCTGGAACTCTGGGGTAATACCATCGTGTTTCTCGGCGTGGGCCTGGGACATCACGCCGCGGGGCTTGCGCGTAAATTGCCGGCCGGGCGTACCTGCATAATTATTGATTATTACGACCAATGTCTTGACTTTTGCAAGCAGGGCGCCTTTGCCGCGCTCCGCAAAACGGCGCATTTTATTTCCGGAACCACCGGCGCGCAGGCGATCGAGGCGGCCCTCACGGCGCTGCCGGACCCCATTCAGATTGTCAAGCACCCGGCTTCATACCATTGCCACCAGGCCTTCTACGATTCCCTTGCCCGGCGCTGCCGCCGCGCCGCGGTCGGGGCATCGCGGCCACACCCGGAGGCCAACAGGGTGCTGTTGTGCTACGGCACGTTTTTTCTGGAGGAGGAACTTGCGCGCGCCTTTAAAGCGGAAGGGCTCACGGTAACGCCTTTTCCGTATCCCGAAATTCAGGGCGGAATCGAATACGAATCGCGGCTCTGCCGCCTCCTGCAACTGGACCGGCCCGATTTTATAATCTCGGTAAATATGAAAGGCTTTGACGGCAACGGTATTTTGAGCGCCCTGGCCGCCGAATATTCCATCCCTTTGCTGGTCTGGTTTGTGGACGATCCCCATCCGATCGTCGCGAATTTCCAAGGCCAGATCGCCCAACTCCCGCACTACGCCTTTACCTGGGAGAAAAACTACATTCCCTATCTGCGCGCCGGCGGCTTTAAAGCCACGGCCTATCTGCCGCTGGCAAGCGATCCTGCGCTGTTTTACACCGAACAATTGCCCACCCCCGAACTCCAGCTCGGTTTTGTGGGTTCCAGCATGGGCGGCCGCTTTCTGGCATCGCTACGGCAAAAATTCCTGTGGCAGCCGTCGCTAGAGACCCTGGTGGACGCGGCCGCCGACAAACTGCTGCGCGATCCCTTTATGTCAATATATCGCATAGTCAAGGAAACCTGCTCGCAAAGGGGGTCGGCGCTCCCCTTTACCGACGTCCGCAATATCACCTGGCTCTGCTGCTATATCATTCATACCGCCAGCATGCGTAAACGGCGGCAAATCACGGCGGCCCTGCGCGAAGAGCCGCTCGAACTTTTCGGCGATGCGCAAGGATGGGCCGACGTGTTGGGAAGCGGCTTCCGACTGCATCCGGATATCGATTACCGGCATGAACTGGCCGCGGCCTACCGGCGGATTGCGATAAACATCAATATCACCAGTTGTCAAATGTCAACAGCCGTCAATCAACGCGTCTTCGATGTCCCGCTTGCCGGAAGTTTTCTCATAACCGACCACCAGGCCGACCTCGACGAACTCTTTGCCGTGGGCCCCGAAATAACCGTTTACGGGTCGATCGAGGAGCTGCGCGCCAAAATAGCTTTTTTCAAGGTGCATGAAGCCGAGCGCCAAAAAATCATCCTGGCCGGCCGCGGCAGGATTTTGCGGGAACACACCTATCGTCACCGCGTCCGGGCAATAATTTCGGCCGCAAAATCATGGGGAATAACCGGCTGACATGATATATTTTTTGATATTAATGAGGAGGAAGACGGTATGGCAATCAGATGGATGCGCAACGTAATCATCGACGGGGAAAAAGGCACCCTCGAAATCCAGTTGGGCGATAAAAAAATGGGTGATAAATGTTACACCCGCATTTCCAACGAGATCGAGCAGTGGTTTGCCAATATGTACGAAACGCGCGACGACATTATCGCGCAGGGGCTCGATATTTTAAAGAAACGGCTCGAAATAAAAAAAGTAACCTACCCCGACGGTACGCCCTATGACTGGAAATAAGCCGGCCGGCGGCAAGCGCGCCGTCGTGATCCACGGCCATTTTTACCAGCCGCCGCGCGAAAATCCGTGGCTCGATGCCATTGACCGGCAGGAATCGGCCGCCCCATATCACGACTGGAACGAACGCATCTACGACCAATGCTACCGGCCCAACGCTTTCTCGCGCATTCTGGACCCCCAGGGCATGATCGTTGACATTTACAACAACTACCGTTCCCTGAGTTTTAATTTTGGCCCGACGCTGTTTCGCTGGCTTGAAACATACCACCCGCGCCTGGCCGAAAAAATCGTCCAGGCCGACCGGGAAAGTTACAATGTTTTTAAGAAACACGGCAACGCCCTGGCGCAGGTATATAACCACCTTATCATGCCGCTTTCGTCGCGGCGCGACCAACTCACCCAGATCCGCTGGGCCAAAACCTTTTTTCAGAGCCGCTTTAACCGTCCGCCCGAAGGCCTCTGGCTTGCGGAAACCGCTCTCAACATGGAAACCGTGCAGTGTTGTATTGAAGAAGGCATTCGCTTTGTAGTGCTTTCCCCCAACCAGGCCGAAGCCATCCGCCCCTTGGACGGCGCCAAAGATTGGACCTCGGTCGTATCGGGCTCCATCGATACGCGCCGGCCCTACCGGATTGTCGCGAGGGACGAATCCCACAAGCCCACCGGCGGCCACCTCGACGTGTTTTTCTTTGACGAAGGCCTGAGCCGGGCCGTGAGTTTTGAAAACATATTGACAGATGCTAAACTGCTGGCCGACCGGATCCGCGGCGGTTTTGACGAAAAGGCAAGCGACAACCAGATCGTCACCATTGCCACCGACGGCGAAACCTTCGGCCATCACAAACCGTTCGGCGACATGTGCCTGGCCTACTTTTTCAGCCGCCTGGCGCCGGGCCTCGACCTGACACCGGTTAATTTCGGGTATTATTTGGAGCTCAATCCGCCGCGCTGGGAGGTGGGACTTAAAAACGCCTTCGGCGAGGGCACGGGCTGGAGTTGCATGTATGGCGTCGGCCGCTGGGTCCGCGATTGCGGCTGCTCCACCGGCGGACTTAAGGGCTGGAACCAGACCTGGCGCACGCCGCTGCGCAAGGCGCTGCAGGACCTGCAAAAACAGGTGGATGCGGTTTTTGAAAAGAGTGTTTCCCCGCTGGGCGCCGACCCGTGGGCCTTGCGCGACGGCGCTATAAAAGTCTTTGAGGCCGAGCCGGCGGCCTGGCGTAAATTCCTTTTAGAGCATGGATGCAGGGCCGATATAACGGACGAGCAGGCGCGACTTTTACGCCGTCTGTGCGAGGCGCAAAAGTACATGCTCTTTTCGTTTACATCCTGCGGATGGTTTTTCGCGGA
>JAQUMP010000109.1 GCA_028718065.1 Chitinivibrionales bacterium
CGGTCGGCGGGCGACACCACTTTTATCAACGGCTTTTTCGATACCGATATCGCCGAGGCCATTGGCATGATGGGCGATATTTTCGGCGACGTGAGCCTGCTGCTCGCCGATGTCAAGCGCATCGTGGGCACGACCGTGGGCGACACCGCGGTGCAGCGCCAGTTCAAGCGCATCGTGGCGCGGCTGGACACCATTACCGGCATGGCGCAAACCCTGGTGGTTGACAATAAAGACCGCCTCAACGCCACGATCGCCAACCTGCATACCGTGACCGCGGACATTAAAAACCTGCTGGACACCAACCAGCCCCGCATTAATACCATCGTCGCCAACGGTTCGGCGATTACCGGTCGTCTCCTGACGGTGAGCGAGCGCATCGATTCGCTGATTGCCGGCATCAACGCCGGCCAGGGCACGGTGGGAATGCTCATGAAAGACGAAGTTTTTAAACACGATCTGCATAAAACCGTGAATGACGTGGATACGCTCATGACGGTTTACAAAAGCGAGGGCGGATTGCCGGTACGGGTCCACCTTTTCGGATCTTCAAAACCTAAAAAACAACCGCCGCAACCATAACACTATTGATATGAAAAACCAGGAAGTCATCGTCCGCAACCGCCTTGGCATCCACGCCCGCCCGGCCGCCATGATCGTGCAGTGCGCCAGCCGGTTTAACAGCGAAATCTGGCTCGAAAAGGACGGCATGAAAGCCAACGCCAAAAGTATCATGAGCGTCATGATGCTGGCCGCGGCCGCCGACACGACCCTGTGCATTATGGCCGCCGGCAAAGACGAAGAAACCGCTCTGGCCGCGATCGTGGATTTGTTCAGTAAGAAGTTTAACGAGGAATAGAACCTCACCCCTTTACCCCCGTCCCCATTTCCCCTCTCCGAATCGGAGAGGCTTGCCATCTGCCAGTGGCAGATTTTTGGCCAGGGGTGAGGTCAAAAAAACAGCAATATCATGTATTTCTGCGCGCCTGCTATTGCCCCGCCTGCTTGTCAAGCGGGATAAAATCCGTCTCCGATTCCGCCTCACCGGCCGCCGGCGCCGCGGCGGGCGTAAAGCCGTATTTGGCAGGCTCCTGGGAAATTATCATGAGCGCGATCACGCGCGGAATATATTCATTGGTCTCCTCGGCCAGATATCCCATTCTGTAAATATACCAGAAGTCCCGGTTGCGCAGGGGATTGTCGATCTTGCGCAGCGCTCCCATAATGCGGCCCTCGCCGGCGTTATAGGCCGCCATGGCCAGCATGACCGAACTCTTGCCCCCGAAAATCCCGATAAGGTCCTTAAAATATTCGGCGGCCGCCAAGGTCGCCTTATGCGGATCGAGGCGTTCGTCAAGCTCGGCGTTAATGGTAAGGCCGAAGCGGCGCCCGGTCGGCTGCATGAACTGCCACAGGCCGCGCGCACCGGCGCTGGAAAGGGCGTGCGTGTTAAACCCGCTTTCGAGCATGGAAATATATCCCAGTTCCTCCGGCAGGTTCTTGGCCTTGAAAGTTTCGGTAATCATCGGAAAATATTTGGCCTTGCGGTCGATATATTTGGCAATGACGGCATGCTGACTGCCGGTATACACGCCGATATGATACTTGACCCGCGTGACCATTTCGGGCGGGATGTGGTATTCGGTCTCGCCGAACCGGCGCAGGATGCCGTCGATGGTGCGTTCCAGCGGGTCGTTATAAAATTTATCGTAGTCGTTGCCGTGCAGTTGGCTCTTGACAGCCGCAAGCTGGGCATTGGCCGCCTCCAGCGTGCGCACCAGCGAATCGAGTTGCGGCCGGTTGGCATCCGGGTCCTTGTTAAAAAGCGCTATGCGGCGCTCATAGCCGTCCAGCCGCTGCGCAAGCGTAAACCCTTGCGTTAAAATATTTTTATACTGAAAATAACGGACGGCAAAAAAAAGAATGACCGCCGCGCATACGCACACCACGCAGGAGAGCACCACGATCCATTGGCGCCGCGTGTTGCGGCTCGCTTTCTCCATGGTGGAAAGCAGCGAAACTTGGGTACGCGAAAGATTACCGCGGTCGATGATCTTGTGCAGGCGCTCCTCATTTTTAAGCAGATGCTGCATCTCGCCGGCGTTAATCTGCCGTTGCTTGAGTTTTTTTTCGAGCCGAACGGTTTGCGAGGCCTCGGCCGGGTCGGCAGCCGTGTCTTTTTTAACAGGCATGCGGAAGGCGGCGCTGTCTTTGCTGCCGAGCGCGGGCATGGCGCTCTTGAACTCATTGACCGTGGATTCCTTTTTCGCCTTTACTAATAATGCCTGATCGTCTTCCACCGTGCGCATGCTTGTTGACAATGGCGATACGGTAAGACCGGGCGGCGTGCAATCGGGCGCGTCCTCCGAGGCTTTCAGCGCCAGGCGCGGCCCCATTTTCCCCAGGCCGATCGTGTCGCCGGCCATAAGGGCCTGCTCGCTCACCCGGATTTCGTTGATGAAGGTACCGTTGGTGCTCTGAAGGTCTTGCAGCATTAAGCGTTCGCCGGATTTATAAATAATAGCGTGGTGGCTCGAAACGCTCTTTTCGGCGGAATGCATGGAAATGGTATTTTCCGAGGATCGGCCGATGCTCACGGCCCCCTCGGCAAGCAGCAGGCGCTTGCCCTGCTCAATGCCGCGGGTAATTTCCAGGTAGTAGTATTGCGAAGTGGCCATAAACGCTTTTAGACCCCTATCCCCTGTCCCCTTTCTCCTACCAGAGAAAGGGGTAAAGAAAAAAACAATACCCTCTCTGGAAGGAGAGCTTGCTATCTGCCTGTGGCAGATTTTTAGCGGCACGAAGTGCGGGGAGAGGGTAAAAATGGTGAAACGATTTCCTAAATCCCTACCCCGGAAAAGTGCGGTGCGCCAGCCCCGTGAGGATGGACCCGCTTTTTGCCGGTGCAATGGCCCGCACCAAATGCTCCAGTTCTCGCGCCATGTCAAGGGCCGAGCCAAAACGCTCTTCCGGTTTAACGGCCATGGCGCGGCTTAAAATGGCCCCGAATTTTTGCACGTGCGCTTCCGCGGTATCGGCGCGGGGACACTTGAGCGGGGCGGCCGTGCCATCGCACTTGGCGCGCACCAGCGTGCCCAGATCGGCCTGGTTAAAGGCCCGGACGCCGCTGGCAAGTTCAAAAAGCGAAACGCCAAGGCTGTAAATATCGGTGCGCGGCGAAAGCTTGCCGCCGGTAAGTTGCTCGGGCGCCAGATACGGCAGCGTGCCGACCAGGGTCGTGGCCTGTGTATGCAGCCCCACGCTCTCCGGACGACTGATGCCGAAGTCGGAAAGCTTAATCCGGCCGCCTTTACTTAAAAGAATATTACCCGGCTTTAAATCGCGGTGGATGATGCCGTTATAGGTGGCGCCGTAGAGCGTGGCCGTAAGCGAATGGGCGTGGTGCAGGGCGCGGCAGATGAGGATGCCCACCACGGTCGTTTCGGCGACGCTCAGGGCGCCCTGCGCGGCCAGACAGCGGTCGAGCGAGACCCCGTTGACATATTCCATCTCTACAAACGGCAAAGTAAACCATTCGCCCACATCGTAAAAACGCACGATATTAGGGTGGTTGAATTTTGAGAATATGCGGATTTCGGTTTCAAAACGTTCGACCAGGACGCTTTTTTTATCGGGTTTGAGCACCTTGACGGCACGGTATGATTCCAGGCGCGGGTTCCACACCAAATACACATCGGCCATGCCCCCGCTGCCGAGCTCGCGCACGATCAGACCGCCGCCCAGATGTTTGATTTTATCAAGCGTGGTCTCGCTCACCGGCCCCGCCGGTTTGGGCGGCGCCTCGCTTCCGTCAAGCGGCAGGGTCTGGGTAAGGGTGAGCGACGCCATAGCCGAGGACCCTCCCGGCGCCGCTGCGGCGGTTTTGCCGCCGAGCATGTCGGCGATGTACACGGCCGTGGTGGTGGAGGGCAGCGCGCGGATAAAAGCATCTCCTACCGGGGGCGGCGGTGTTTCGCTACCCGGAGCGGCCGCGGATTCGAGCTCAAGCTCCGGCATGCTGATAAACAGCGTAGTATTTTTTTGCAGCGCCAGCCACATAATCGAAAAAGCCCACGCATAGATATGCGGCGCGGGGTTCCAGAAATAGAGGCCGTCTTTAAACAGAAAGATACCGGTGACGATGGAAAGGGCCACAATCGCCACGCCGCCCAGCGCGGCGAAGATTTTTTTGCCTGACGGAATAAAAAATACAAGGCCTGGAAAGAGCAGGAAAACAAGGCAGATATTAACGATTGCCGGAAGCCCGCCGGTTTTTACCGGCGAATTTTCCAGTATGTCAAGAGATGCCGTGGCCCATAGCTCCACCCCCGGAAATTGGGCGCCCACGGGAACCGTAAAAAAATCGCTGCCGGCCGTGGGATCGGTGATTCCGATAAAAACAAGTTTGTTTTCAAAAAGTTGCCTGCCGGCCCGGCCGTTTAAAACATCAACAGCCGCAACGGTGGCAATCGTGCCTGCCGGCCCGCGAAAATGGAGCCGGGCCGTGCCGGCATAGCGCGTGAGCGGCAAGTAAAGCGAATCGACCAACACCGCCGGTTTACCGTCGAGCACAAAGCGCTCGGCGGCCGTTCCCTTAAAAGCCGCGACCGCCGACAAGGAAAAAGAAGGAAAATATTCCTCCCCGGCGCGGATTACATGCACGATTTCGCGCAGGCCCTGGTTGGTCTTGCTGACGGTTACATTTACAAAACCGCTGCGAACGGCCCGGCGCTGAAACTCCGGGTCCGAAGCCATGATCTCCTGCGCCGAGAAAAAATTTATCTGGTCCAATTGCTGCTTGCCGGTGAGAGCGGAAAAACGCGAGGGCATGATCGCCGCGGGAATAATCGCGAGGTTTTCGGCGGCCCCGCTTTTGGCCGCAACCGCCGTGGCGCGAAAGGGCAGCACCAAACCGGGCGTAGTCCCCAGGGCGGCGCTCAGACTGTCGTTTTCGGGATCACCGGGCTTGGCCGGAAATAAAATATCGATCGCTACGGCTTTTGGATTATAGCCATCGAGCGCCCGCACCAGACGGGCGATGGTTGCGCGCGGCCAGGGCCAGGGGCCGATGGCGGCAATGCTCTGCGGATCAACGCCTACGATCGCCACCGTGCTATCGGGCTTTGCATGCATGAGCATAAAATTAAAATCGTAAAAAACATTTTCAAGCAAACGCACGGAATGGTCCATGCCGATGATGCCCCATAGAATAATAGTGGCAAGGATTGGAACTGCTATTTTTTTAAAATTCATGGTCGATCTTCTCCTACCAGGCCGCGGTCACTCTCGTTGCGGGATTGGTTCCATTGTTCCCAGGCATCATTCGAATTTTTCGTGAACGATTCCACCGGCTGCGGTTTACCATCTTTACCAATGCGCACCCTCTGCATGTCGCGCACAATCTCGGTCCAGGCTTCCATGCTTAGTTCCTGCGGGCCGGCCACTTCCTCGGAACCTGGCACCTCGTCGGTGAGGCCGCCCGGATGGTCCTGGGAACGACGGCGCCCGTTCACCGCGACTTCGCCGGAATAAACTTTGACTTCGGCCGCACTGTCGGCCGTAACGCTCGTTTGATACTCGGTGCCGTGCACGGCGGCCACGGCCACCGGCGTCGCCAGCTCGAAACGGTTGACACGATCGGAATATTTGCGCACCTTCGACCAGATCGTGCCCAAGCGCGCGGACAGCCGGGTTTTACTGTGGCGTGCTCCAGCGCTGTCGGCAATGGCCTCGATCGTAAGCTGGGTATTTTCCTTGAGGCGAAAAATGGATTCGCCCGCGATGACCAGTTCCGCGCGGCCCCTGGCGCCGGTGGTAATGGTCGCGCCCGGCAGAACAACGGCGTTGCATAAAAGCTTTTGGGGCGCCAGGGTTGCGCCGGCTTTTACAAAGGCGTCGCCCTCGCACCACGTTACCACGGCTTGCGCGGCGTGCAAACGGCCGACATACAGCGGTTCGGCCTTTGCCGATTTAAAGTCCGGGTTTTTAAGTTTTAGGGTGTCCCGCACCTCTATTTTATTTAAATCCTGGAGACGGGGATTTAGTTTTTGCACGGCGGAGGCCAGCGCGGCATCCCAGAACCCGTATGTCCGAATGCAGATCAGGCTCACCGACTCGCCGCGTTTGACAATATGGGACAGATACTCGCTACTGGAATCAACGGCGCCCTGCGCCGGCGCCCAGCCCCACAGGAAAAAAAGCGCTGCGGCCGTCCCAAATATTTTTCGCCAAACCAAACGGGCCTCCTCAGGAAAAAATTCCGCTCAAACCGCTATAAAAATATTTCCGGGCAACAGGGTTCTTGACAAAAAATCATCTATTTTATTATAAGATAACGGCTTTAAGACTGCCATACAATATACAAAAGTTCGCGGCGCGCACACTATATCAATTTTATCCGTTAAGGTGCGCGTCACATTTTGTATTTTATGCCTTCGGCGGCGCAAAGCCGGTTACAGCCGCAACGCCGGCGTTTGCAATCGTTAATAATTTTACGGCCACGGCCCAAAGGCCCTTCATTAAGCATGAAAATAGCCCTTTGTCAACTAAACCCCCGCATGGGCGACGTGGCCGGTAACACCGCCAAGGCCATGGAAACCCTGCAACGGATTGCTCCGCAGCAGCCCGACCTGCTTATTTTTCCGGAACTTTTTATCCAGGGTTATCCCCCGCGCGACCTGCTGGAGCGACGCTGGTTTATCCGCCAGGGTTGCGAGGCGCTCGAACAGCTTCGCGGCTTTTCCACCCGATTTCCCGGGACCGCCCTGATCGTGGGCAGCGCGCTGCCCAATGCGGTCGACGGCCCCAAAGGCCTCCTGAATGCCGCGGTCTGCATTTACGAAGGCGAGCAATTATTCACCCAGGCCAAAACCCTGCTGCCCACCTACGACGTGTTTGACGAGGCGCGCTACTTTGATCCGGCGACGGAAATCAAGCTGTTCGATTTTAAGGGCGAGCGCATCGGTGTTACGATTTGTGAAGACGCCTGGACCGACCCCGCTTTAGCGGACACGCCCCGCTACGCCATCGATCCGGTTGCCCGCCTTGCCGAGCAAGGCGCTACCCTGCTCATCAACATCGCCGGTTCGCCCTATCATCTGGGCAAGCAATTGCGCCGCTTTACGCTCATGCAGCAGCATGCCCGGCGCCATAAACGGCCCTTTGTGTTTGTCAACGAAGTCGGCGGCAACGACGAACTCATTTTCGACGGCAACAGCCTGGTGTTTAACGCCCAGGGCCGGCTGACCTGCGTGCTGCCTTTTTTTGAAGAAACCGTCCGCGTGATCGATACCGCGGAAGCGGCCGCCGAAGATCATCTGCCGGAATTCGACACCATGCAATCGGTCTGGCGCGCGCTCATGCTCGGCCTGCGCGATTACGTTGTCAAATGCGGATTTAAGCGCGTTTTAATCGGTCTTTCGGGCGGGATCGATTCGGCGCTCACGGCCGCGCTTGCCGCCGCGGCGTTAGGGCCCGAAAATGTCTTAGGCGTAAGCATGCCGTCGCGCTACTCATCGCCGGGCAGCCTCGACGACGCGGCAGCCTTGGCCAAAAATCTTGGATGCGATTACTCGGTCATTCCCATCGAGACCATATTCGATGCCTTTCTTAAAACCATGCAGCCTGCCTTTGGAAGCCGGCCCCAGGACATAACCGAAGAAAACATGCAGGCGCGCATTCGCGGTAATATTCTTATGGCGCTCTCCAATAAATCCGGCTCGCTGCTGCTTTCCACGGGCAACAAAAGCGAAATGGCCGTGGGCTACTGCACGCTCTACGGCGATATGAACGGCGGTTTGAGCGTTATCTCGGACATCCCTAAAACCATGGTTTACAAACTGGCCGCCTTAGTCAATCGGGAGCGGGAAATAATTCCGCATTCGTCAATTACCAAGGCCCCTTCGGCGGAATTGCGTCCCGGCCAGACCGACCAGGACTCGCTGCCGCCGTACGAAACGCTGGACGCCGTTCTGGAGCTGCTCATAGAAAAAGACACGGCCATCGGCGATATCATTGCGCAGGGCTACGACGCCGCAATGGTCAAGCGCATCGCCCGCCTGGTGAGCATGAGCGAATACAAACGCCGCCAGGCCGCGCCGGGGCTTAAGGTCACGCCCAAGGCGTTCGGCATTGGCCGCCGCTTTCCCATCGCCGCGCGCTATGGATGGTAAGGAATTATTTGGGTTTAAGAAAATTATGTCTTAAAAGTTCATAGACCCCCTTCCGCCTTCGGCACCTTCCCCCGATTCGGGGGAAGGATGGGATGGAGGTCAAAAAGTTACCGCTGATATCAATCTGAAGGATGCTCCGGACAAACACGTTTTATTATCAAAGGAATCTCTCATGTCAATTACCGCCCCAACTTATTCGGAAGCCCTGAACAAAAACCCCGCCGGCATGCGCTATCGCCCCTATGGCAAGACCGGGTACGAGATTTCGGCCCTCTCCTTCGGCTGCATGCGTCTTTCGGCCGATGCGGCCTTAAATGAAAAACTTATCGGCCGTGCCATCGAGGCGGGCGTAAACTACTTCGAAACCACACGCTATTATCTTGAGGGCACCTGCCAGCACCGCGCGGCGCCGGGACTCAAGGACAAATCCGACACCCTGATCGTTTCGGGCAAGGAGGGCATCGACGCCAATAAAAGCGCCTACCTGTTCCGCGCCGAAATCGAGCGCCAGCTCGGTATCCTGGGCCTCTCGCATTTTAAATTCATGCAGGTCGGCTGGTTTTCCTGGGCCATGATGCCGCACCTTTTAAAACGCGGCGGCGTGCTTGATGCCCTCCGTCAAGCACAGAACGAGGGGCTGGTCAAGCACATCGGCTTTACCGGGCACGACACGCCGGAAAATTTCATACGTTGCATCGAAACCGGCCTGTTCGACAGCATCACGGTGCCCTACAATCTCATCAACCGCACCTACGAAGGGCTTATCGCCCGCGCCCGCGAACTCGGCATCGGCGTGGTGGCCATGTGCCCGGTTGCCGGCGGCGTGCTTAATAATCCCTCCGATACTTTGCGCAACGCCCTCGCGGTGGAACTGCCCTCGGTGGAAATGGCCCTGCGGTTTGTGCTTTCCAATCCGGGAATCAGCACGGCCTGCTCGGGCATAAGCACGCTTGAAATGCTGGAGCAGAATGTGCGTACGGTCAACGAATTCGATCCGCTGAAAGCAGCCGGATCGGCGTCAGAGTCGGGTTCTTTCGAACAAATGTGCGCCGGG
>JAQUMP010000110.1 GCA_028718065.1 Chitinivibrionales bacterium
TGACCGGAATATTTTTTTGAATGGTAATCGCCGCCGAACCGGCAAGGGCGAATCGCTTTCTTAAAATGTCAATTGCTTTCCAGCAGATATTGCGGCTGTCCGTGGGGACCGCCGGGTCGCTGCACAGGATTTTGGTGGCGGCGGACGCTTCCACGGTCAGAATATCGTAAAGATCGATGGCGTGTTTAACAATGCCCAATTCATGATACCCCGCGTAGGGACCGGAGGAAAGTTTTTGGATAATATCGAGCGCCAAGGTCAGGCGGGTATAGGATCTAAGGCTTTGCATACCCTTTAAAATAAATGATCCGGTAAATTATATTGGGTAAATCAGCATACCATGCAAACTATCTCCCTAAAAACAAAACTGCTGTTTGCCGCGCTTATCGCGGTCGTGTATGCGGCCGGTTTGTGCGTGCCGGTGATGAATGTCGATTCGGCGCAATACGCCGCCATGAGTCGGGCGGTGTACGCGAGCCGGGATTTTTTTAAGGCGCTGTTTGAACCGCCCGGGTATTTAGACAAACCGCCGCTCATTTTTTTTCTGGGCGCGCTCTCCTTTAAACTGCTCGGCGTTTCCACAATAAGCTTTAAACTACCCTCGCTGCTTATTTCCGCGCTTGCCTGTTTTTCCACCTATCGTCTGGGCAAGCTTCTTTACAATGCAAGAATCGGCCTGCTGGCGGCGCTGATACTCAGCTCGTGCGAGGGGTTCCTGTATTTTACCAACGACGTGCGCACGGACGCGAGCCTGGTGGGCATGATTATTTTCGCCCTGTGGCAGTTCATGGAATTTTATACCACCAAAAAAGCGCGCTTTTTCCTGGGCGCTTTTTTGGGCATTGGGCTGGCCATGCTTGCCAAGGGGCCGATCGGCTGCATGGTGCCGGCGTTGGCGCTGGGTTCTTTCTTTTTGGGAAAGCGCGACTACAAAATGTTTTTTAAATGGTATTGGCCCGCCGGTGCGGCCCTGGTGCTTTTGGTGCTGGCGCCGATGCTGCTGGGTTTATACCGCGAATTCGGCGCCTACGGCATCCGTTTTTTCTTCTGGACCCAAAGCTTCGGGCGCATCACCGGCGAAAGCAGTTGGAGCGGCAACTCCGATTACTTCTTTTTTGTCCACTCTTTTCTGTGGGCCTTTCTGCCCTGGATGCTGCTGGCCTATTTCAGCCTCGGCAGCCATTTGGCTGCGGTTATAAAACAGAGGTTCCACCCGCGCTGCGCCAACGACATGCTGCTTCTCGGCGGATCAATATTCCCCTTTGTCGCATTGTCCTTTTCGCGCTATAAACTGCCGCACTATATTTTCGTTATTTTTCCCTTAGTGGCGATTCTAAGCGCCAAAACCATTTACGAAATTGTGGAGGCGCCGGGCCGGAAAAAAACCTATAGTTTCTTTGTCCGGACCCAAGCCGTCATTTGTTTTTTCGGCTGGCTCTTTGGGCTGCTTTGTATGACGTTTTTCTTCCCTTGCGCAAATCCGATACTCTGGACCTCGGTTTTAATACTCGCCGGTCTTACCGTATTTTGGGCCATGCCGAAACAAAATGCCTTTGTCCGGCTCTTCGTACCATCGCTCGTTACGATACTGGGGGTAAATGTAATCCTTAACCTCTGGTTTTTTCCCAACCTGCTCACGTTTCAAGCCGGCAGCGCCGTAGCTTCGATCCTCCGGGAGAACCATGTCACCGCGGACAAATTATTCTGCTTTCCCTCGCAGGATTGGGCCCTGGAATTTTATGCGCAGCACCCAACACCGTCGCTCGACAGCAATCAACTCGTCCGGAAATTAAACGCCGAGGAGGCCTGGATTTTTACGGATTCGGCGGGATATGGTTTTATTCAACGACAGGGGTTTAAGCCGGTCGTGGTTGCAAGGCTACCCCATTTTCATGTCACCAAAGTAAACTTTAAATTTTTATGGCACTCAACGCGCGCCGCAGCGCTTGACAAACGTTTTCTCCTGCATGCCACGCGGGGGCAGGGATTACCAGCCGTCGCGCGCAATTAAGATCGAGGGGTTGTTGCAGTAAACCACCCGGCCTTCAAGCCCTTCGGCCAGAGCCGCGACCGCGCGCGGCGTAAACAAATTTATATGGGTGGGATCGTTTTTATACCACCAGCCTTCAAAATCGCCGCCGTTAAAAATTTGGGTGCGGATAAAAATAGAGGCATTTTTTTTACAGAGCCTGCGCACCAGGGCAATCTCCTTTTGCAAATCCCGCAGGTGTTCGATGACTTCGCAGAGAACAATTATATCATAGACGGCCGCGAGCGCCTGGGCGCCTATCGCATACACGGGATCGTAGTCCGCGCACAATAACCCCCGCGCCGTTAAGATATGCCCCAGCACCGCCTGCTCGCCGCAACCGAAATCGAGGATGGCCGGGTTGCTTTGGGGGATTTTGGCGATTTCGTCGGCAACGCTATTTAAATACGCGGTATAGCGCGCGTCGGCAAGGGTATTATCGTGCAGGGCATATCTTTTTTTTTCCGTTTCCCGGCAGCAATGATGCTCCGGCGGCACGAAAAAGAGGTCGCAATGCGCACAGCGGTAAAACGGCCGGTGGGCATCTTTACAAACAAAAGAGCATTGGGCTGCCAGGCATAAGGGGCAGGTAGCCAGTTTTTTTCCTTGGTTTATGCGCCGGCGAGCTCATCCAGGTCCAAGACATCGTCGGCCGCCGCGGCGCTCTTTTTTTGCGGCGTCTTCGGCGCCGGTGTGGCGATTTGGATTTTAGGCGTCGCGGGCGCCGGAGCCTTCACCGTTATGGGCGGGGGTATCGGCGTGGGAGACTGTTCCCTAATGTCAAGATCAAAGAGGTCCTCATTTTTCAGCATAAGTTTTTCCGTTTTCGGGGCGGGTGGGAGGACGACTTTGGGCGAAAGCTGCAAAGGCGGCGGAGATGCCGGCGAAAGGGCTTTTAAATCGGCCACGGCGGCGGCCAAGGCCCGTTTTACCGTTGGAGCCGGGTTGTTGCCGGCAAGCAAAGCGGCCGCCTCGCAGAGCGATTGCGCCGTGCTCGTAAGCGCCGCTATTTTTTCGCTGAGCATATCGATCTGCCCCTGCATATCAGCAGTGGAGGCGCTTCCTGAATCGCTTAAATTTTTTTGTCGTGGAAACATGCTTTGGTTCCTTTGTAAAGCGTTACGTCCGTTACGGCAACCGGGAATATATCAAGGAAAGCTTTTAAAAAGTCTGCCCTTCCACCAATTCGCCTTTTTCGTATTTAGCAATGGCTATTTTCTTGCCCTTTTCGTCCCATTGCGTTTTTACGCCTTCAAGCTTTCCATCTTTGTAAACGCCTTCGGTTTCTTTCTTGCCGTTCTCGTAATAGGTCGTAAAAGGCCCGTCGGAATAATCGTTGGCGTAATTCATATCGGCCTTGATCTGTCCGTTCTCGAACCATTCCTGGCACTTGCCGTTTTTCTTGTCGTTGGCATAGGTGGATTGCCGCATGGACTTGCCGCTTGCATACCATTGTGTTTCGACGCCGCTTCTCTGGCCGTTTTTATAGAGAGTTTCGGATTTCTTTTTGCCGTCCATGAAATAGGTGAGGGCGCTGCCCAGGATGGTGTCGTTGCTGTAGGTCGCCTCGCTTTTGAGCTGACCGTTATCGTACCATTCGGATTCCTTGCCGTTTTTTTTGCCGAGCTTGTAATTGGTCTGCTTGTACTTTTTGCCGCCCGGATTATTAATGGTGAATATGCTGTCGAGCTGACCGTCTCTGTAGCACATTTCCGATTTAACCCCCCCGTCTTCAAAATAAAACCGCGTCTTGACGATCTCTTTTTTATACCCGCCGGCGATATAATCCACCTTTTTCTTGGCGCCGCTCGGATACGTGTCCCCCACCTGCTCTTTTATCTCCTGCGGCCCGGAAGAACATCCTAAAAAACTTACCGCAACGCACAACGCAACCAATGATTTTACGCGCATAACCGTTCTCCTTAATAATGTTATTCGTCCGTCAATTCCCGAGGACATGATTTTAAATTTTCAAAACTCACGATAGTTGCGCCTTGCGGCAGCGTATTGCGGGCGCGAACATAATACTGTTGCGCCATGTCAAGTTCATTCCGGCACGCAAGCAACGCCGCAAGCCTGAGCAGCATTTTACTGCGATCGTACTGCTCCGGCGCCCGCTCCGAACGTTTAAGCCCCTCCGTGAGCAACCGTACGGCCTCGGCCGTGTCATGGCCGTAGGCGTAGATACCGGCACGATAATAATTAAGGAGGGCCATAGCATGCAAACGCTTGCACGATGCATTCTGCCGGTAGGCTTCTTCAAAATAATTCAAAGCGCTTTGGTCATGTTTTTCCTGCCAAAAAATCCGGCCGTACACCGTGAGCCAGAAGGCCTTTTCTTCCGACTTTTTTTTGTCCGGCAAACCCGCTTTATACCAGGCCCAGGCGCTGTCTAAAATTCCCTGTTTACAAAATGCCAAGGCCAAAAAACCCGCCGCGCGGCCGGCGCCGCTCTTGTCCGCGCGCTGCCGGTACAACGTATAGGCCCCTGCCAGAAAAAAGCGCGCGCTGTCCGGCATACCGCGCTCAAAATAGACGCGCCCGATATTAAACCGGTACAGGGCGACCTGGTCGATAACATCGTAGCGCTCGGCCGTCGCCAGGGCGGAAGCGTAAACATTCAGGGCATCGATAAAATTGCCTTGACAAAACAGTTCGTATCCGCGGCCGCCCTGCGCGGTGGTGCCGTACCACGCCGGTCCGGGGCCTCTGCTCGAAACGCATGCGCACAGGAGCAAAATAAAACAGCTTATTAAAATAATCACGGCCTTTTGCCGTCGCGCTGGATTTTTTTTCATGGATCGTTCTTGAGCATCCGGTCCTTCGGCGTACCGGAGAGGCTCCGTATTAAAGGATTATTCTGCAAACCGTTCAGGGTCGCGCCGGCGTTATCGATATCGCGGGCGACCTGTTTGTAAAGTTGCGGCGATTGGGCCGATATTTTCTGCACGTCGGCGACAATACTCTGGACGCTTTTAAGAAGGGTGTTTACGTTTCCGGTAATAACTTTTACCGAATCGAGCAGGCCGGTGGCGCCGGGGGCGGCTTGGGCAATAAGCTGGTTGGCCTGGATCGCGGCCTTGTCGGCCTGCGCCACTACCTTTTGCAAAGAAACCACCAGGGCCTGGACCTGCCGCAGCAGCGTATCCTGCACAATAAGCTTGCCCACGGTGCCCTTGCCGGATTCAATATCGTGCAGAATGACATTAACGGTCGTTAAGGTCTGGCTGAGCTGGGCCACGGTCTCGTCGATGCGGAGTTGTACGACTTCGCTTTTCATAAAATCGTAATTTTGCACCGGCGGCGAAGCGCGGCTTCCCAGCGACAATTCTATGCTCCAATCCCCGACGATCGGATTTTTCTGGCGCAGAATGGCGCGACTGTCTTTTTTAATAAGCGTGGTGTATTGCCGCTTGATTTTAAAAACCACGTCAACGCTGCCTTCGTTGTTGAGCGTGACTTTTTCGATATAGCCGATATTGGTGCCGGAAATACACACCGCGCCGCCTTTGTTAAGCCCATAGCTGCTGTCAAAACGTGTTTTTAAATAGCACCAATGCTCGAACAATTCCGATTTGCTCAGGGAATAGATCAGAAATACCGGAATTACCAGGACCGGGATAAGAATAAAAATACCCACGAACAAATTTCGGTGGCGTAAATGCAGCGGTTCATGGCGCGCGTTTGCCTGCGCGGCGGGGCGGTTCATAGGGCCTCTTTTAAATAAGACACGATTTTAGGCGCCGGGCCGTCGCCGGACGCTTCCGTACTGTCAATGAGCCGTCCGTTTTCAAGGACCGCCACCGGCGCTTTGAGCTGCTGCATGGTAAGCACGTCGTGGCTGACCATAAGGACCGTTAAGTGCTTGCGCTGCCGTATTTCATTTAAAACGCCCACGAGGCTTTCGGTTGTAACCGGGTCGAGCCCGCTCGTGGGTTCGTCTAAAAACAACAGGTCCGGGTCCATAATCAACGCCCGTGCGATCGAACCGCAGCGCGCCTGCCCCACGGAAAGCACCTCGGGACGCTTGGCCGAAACGGCGCGTATGCCGAAAAGCTCGAGCATGGCCATCACCCGCGGTTGCACCTCACCTTCGGTCAAGTGCAGGTGATACCGCAGGGGCAGGGCGATGTTGTCGTATACCGTCATGTTGCTCACCAGGGCATGCTTCTGAAAAACATAGCCCATTCGTTTGCGTATGTCAAGCATTTCCTTCGGCCCGGCTTCGGCAAGATTGTGGCCGTCGATAAAAACCTGCCCCTGCTGAGGCGCCACCAACCCGGCGCAGATTTCGAGCAGGGTGCTTTTGCCGCTGCCGCTCTTGCCGGCGATAATAAGCATCCGGCCCTCCTCCACGGAAAAACTTACCTGCCGCGCGATGGGTGTGGCATCGTAGAAAAAAGAAATATCGCGGGCGGATATTTTGGCCGGCATGGTATGTAAAGATTATACTATGGGACCGCCGTTGGTGTAAAGGGCGGCCCCAATAATTCGTGGATTGTGGAACGTTTATAACGCACTATGTAATTTATGCTCATGCCGGACCCGCAACGCTCCCTGCTGATCGCCTGCGAAATTCTTTTTCGCGAAGCATGCTTTTGCGCCGCGCGCAGCCGCAATTGCATCGATATTGTTTTTTTGCCCAAAGGCCTGCACGATCTGGGCGAAAAGGGCATGGCCGCGCGGCTGCAGGAGGAGCTTGACAAAGTCGATAGGCAGCGCTACGGCGCCGTCCTGCTCGGCTACGGGCTTTGCAATAACGGCATTCGCGGCCTGAAAAGCAATCTGCCGCTGGTTATTCCGCGCGCCCACGATTGCATAACCATAATGCTGGGTTCCAAGGAGCGCTATGCGGATTATTTTGAAAAAAATCCCGGGACCTATTTTAAATCCACGGGCTGGGTGGAACGCGACGCATCCCAAACCGAACAGAGCGTTACCGCGCGGCTGGGCATGAATAAAACCTACCAGGAATATGTGCAAACCTATGGCGAAGAAAATGCGCGTTATCTTATGGAAACCATGAATGACTGGCTTAAAAATTATAAAAAACTGGCCTATATCGACACGCACGTGGGCGATTTTGTCCATTACAAGCAGTTGACAAAGCAGCAAGCGCAGGAAAAGGGGTGGGAATACGAGGAGCTTAAAGGCGATGTGGGGTTATTGCAGAGGCTCTTAGACGGGGATTGGAATGACAAAGATTTTTTAATAATTCCGCCTGGAAAAAGTCCTTCTCCCTCTTATAATGAATCTGTTATTCGTATTCAGTAAATTATAAGGCCAGGAAAGGGTTCCACCCTTTAAATCCCGTAATGAAAATGCTTATTATAGCTAAAACAAAAGAGGCTCATTTCTGCAAGCAATCGCTTATTATTCTTAGAATCTCTTAGGCTATAATAAGCATTTTCATTAGCGGGTCTAAGGCTTGCCAACTGCCAGTGGCAGTTTGTTGGCGGCCAGCCCCTTCCAAAATATTTATTTTTATTAATCTTTTAATTTCTCTTTAAATATTTCCCACGCCTCACCAACCCGTTTCCGAAAAAAACAAGTCCGGTAATTCTCATGGCAGGCCGCGCCGGTCTGGTCGATGGCAAAGAGCAACGTATCGCCGTCGCAATCTAAGTAGACTTCCTTTACTTTCTGGACATGGCCGCTGGTTTCGCCCTTGAGCCAGCGCTTCTGGCGGCTGCGGCTGTAATAAACCATAACGCCTTTTTCCAGGGTTTCCTGTAAGCTGTCGCGGTTCATGTAGGCCAGCATTAAAACGTCGCCGTTAGCCGCGTCCTGCGCGATTGCGGGCACGAGGCCGTTATGGTCGAACTTTACTTTGTCAAGAAGATCCATAGCGTGCATATCCTTTGTTAGGTTGTGACTGTTTTGATTTCGAAAATGGGTGAGGTCAACATTATTATTCCCGGATTTGGCCGTCGCCTTTTACGATCCATTTGTAGGTGGTTAAATCATCGACGCCCATGGGGCCGCGCGCATGCAATTTGTCCGTGGAAATCCCGATCTCACAGCCCATGCCGTACTGCGCGCCGTCGGAAAAACGCGTGCTGGCGTTAAGCATGACCGAGGCCGAATCCACCCCTTGCAAAAATTCGTCCGCCTCTTCCGCCGATTCGGTTACGATGGCATCGGTGTGGTGCGATCCGAAGGTATTAATATGTTTTATAGCGCCCGCCACCCCATCCACCACGCGTACGGCGCAGCGCAGGTCCAGATATTCCGCTTCCCAATCGGCCGCGGTCGCCTTTTTAATGCCGGGCAAAAGTTTTCGGCTGGCCGGGTCGCCGAAAAGTATTACCCCATTGTCAACCAGCACCCGTAAACAGTCGCGTCCCCGGCCGGCGGCGAGGTTTTTGTCGAGCAGGAGCGTTTCCATGGCATTGCAAACGCCGGGACGCTGCACCTTGGCATTCACTACGATCGACAGTGCCTTTTGCAGGTCGGCGTTGCGGGAGACAAAAACATGACACACGCCTTTGTAGTGCTTGATTACCGGGATGCGGGAGTTGTTTACAACGACCGTAATCAGTTGCTCCCCGCCGCGCGGAATAATCAGGTCGATTTCGGATTGTTTTTTAAGCAACTGTAAAATCGCGGCGCGGTCCGTGGTCGGGACAATCTGGACGGCCTTTTCAGGCACACCGGCCTGGGCGCAGGCCAGTGCAAACAGGCGTGCCAGGATTTTATTGGAATTGAACGCCTCCGACCCCCCGCGCAAAATAACGGCGTTATGCGATTTTAAGCAGATTGCCGCGGCGTCAACGGTAACGTTGGGACGCGACTCATAAACAATGCCGATCACGCCGATCGGCACTCTTACTTTGTAAATCGAAAGGCCGTTGGGGCGCGTGCGGGCGTCAAATACTTTTCCGAGGGGGGTGACCAGCTTGGAAACGGTCTGCAAGCCCTCGATCATGCCGCTGATGGCCTTTTCGGAGAGCGTCAGCCGGTCGATCATGGCCTCCGAGAGTCCCCGGCGCGCAGCCGCGGCGATGTCGCGCCGGTTTTCGCGCTCGATTTGAGGCCGGTTGGCCTTCAGCAGCCCGGCCATGCTCAGCAGGGCCTGATTAATGTTTTCGGCGGAAACATTTTGCAGAAGCCGCGCGG
>JAQUMP010000111.1:0-4027 GCA_028718065.1 Chitinivibrionales bacterium
CACGCCGCCTTCGTGGCTGATATGCCAGATATTGCGGTCTTCCGAATAAATCCTTTTTTTAGATTGCGCCACCGGAATATTATGACGCGCGGCATACTCCAGCATCTCCTCGCGCGAATGCATGTCCCATTTCGGATCTTTCCAGGGTGAAATAATTTTTAACTGCGGCGCCAACGCCATGATCGTAAGCTCAAACCGCACCTGGTCGTTGCCTTTGCCGGTCGCGCCGTGTGCGATGGCGGTCGCACCTTCTTTAAGGGCGATCTCCACTGCCCGCTTGGCTATGAGCGGACGGGCAAAACTGGTGCCCAGAAGATAGGCGCCTTCGTAAACCGCACCGGCCTTGAGCGTAGGATAAATATATTCGGTAATAAATTCCTTACGCAGGTCTTCGATATACAGTTTGGCGGCGCCGGTCTTGAGCGCTTTTTCGTTAAGACCGGCAAGCTCTTCCTCCTGGCCAAGATCGGCGCAAACGGCAATCACCTCGCATTGGTAATTATCTTTAAGCCATTGGATCATGACCGACGTATCCAATCCGCCGGAATATAAGAGGACGACTTTTTCTTTGTTCATGAATTGCCCCTACAGTTTGGTAATAACGGACCCGAATATTTTTACGGCGCTATCGATGTGTTTTTTTTCAACAATCAGGGGCGGCATAAACCGCACGGTGTTTCTGCCGGCTTTCATCAGCAATAAACCCTTGGTTTCACAGGCATGCACCAAGTCAACGATATTCCCCTCGATTTCAACCCCTACGAGCAAGCCTTTGCCCCGAACCTCTTTTATTGCCGGGTAGTGCGAGCCTAAACTCCGCAGCATTGTTTTAAGATGTTCGCCCATGCTATTGACATGGGCCAAAAACACTTTCTGCGTAATGATTTTTAACGTCGCACAGCCGAGGGCGCAAGCCAGCGGATTGCCGCCGAAGGTGGTGCCATGATCGCCGGGCTTTATGCCCGCCACGAATTCCTCTTTGCAAAGCACGGCGCCCAGCGGCAGGCCGCCGCCGAGCGGCTTGGCGCTCGCCAGCATATCGGGGACAATGCCGTACTGTTCATAGTTCCAGACCGTGCCGGTCCGGCAAAGGCCGCACTGAATTTCGTCGAAAATCAGAGCGCACTTGTTCTCTTTTGTCCATTGCCGCAAAAAGCTTAAAAACTCCTTAGTTGCGCAGTTAACACCGCCCTCCGCCTGAAGCGGCTCAACAATAATCGCGGCATAATCGTGTTGCGCCAGGAGCGCCTTGGCCGCTTTAATATCGTTGAACGGCGCGTAATGAAATCCCGGAAGCATCGGGCCGAAACCGTCATGAAATTTCTTTTGGGCGGTCGCGCTGAGCGCGCCATAGGTCCGGCCGTGGAAGCCGTCGGTAAAAGAGAGAATATGATATTTCCGGGGCGAAGCGGCCGTCCCCCATTTCCTTGAGAATTTAATGGCGGCCTCGATCGCCTCGGTGCCGCTGTTGCAGAGAAATATTTTATCGGCAAAACTATTTTTAATAAGCAACTGCGCCAATTCGATCTGCGGCAAGGTATAGTACCAGTTGGAAACATGCAAAAGCTTTTTGCCCTGTTCCACCAGGATTTTGTTAATTGACGGATGACTGTAACCAAGCGCGTTAACGGCAAGACCGGAGCCAAAATCCAGGTATTTTTTGCCTGTGGAATCAAACAGGTAAACGCCTTTGCCGTGCGTGAACGGCACGGCGCTCCGCACGAAAGTGTTTACAAAATATTGGTCGAATTTAGTTGAATTCATTTCCTGCCCTTTTGTAACGTGATTATTTTTTACTGATCCTCGTCCCGGCGGCGACGGCCTCATTAAGCTCATTCGCAAAAGTTTTCTGGGCCTGCCATCCGCAAATATGCACGTGCTCCACCCCGCGCTTCACGGCTTCCGCCGCGGAACGCACCTTGGGAATCATGCCGCCGGTGATAATTTCCAGGTCGATATAATTCCTAATGTCCACCGGCGAAAGGTTTTTAATAATGGAACCTTGCACCATAACCCCGACGACATCGGAAACGAAAATTAGGTGCGCCGCTTTTACGGCCACGGCGATTTCGCTGGCGACCAGGTCGGCGTTTACATTATAAATTTCGCCCTTTGAATCCCTCGATACCGGCGATATGACCGGGACAATGTTGTTTTTAATAAAACAGGCCAGAATGCGAGGATTTACCGAATCGATTTTCCCGACCATGCCCACATCCTTGCCGTTAATCAGTAATTTGCTCGCCGTAAGCAGCCCGGCATCGACGCCGCTTAAACCCACCGCGTTTATGCCGCCGGTTTCCAGCGCATTGACAATACGCTTGTTTACGCTTCCGGAAAGCACCATCTGGACAACATCCATGGACTGCGCATCGGTAACGCGCATCCCCTCCACAAAAACCGCTTCCTTTTTAAGCAAATCCAATTGGCGCGAAATTTCCTTGCCGCCGCCATGGATAACGATCGGCAGGAACCGGGGCGGCATGCGCTGAATCGCCTCTGCGAATATGCTGAAAAAACCCGGTTCGTCCATAAGCGACCCGCCGATTTTTATGCAAACAATCCGGGATTTTGCCATATATTAACGCTCCAACCCCTTTTATCGCACCAGGCCGCAGGTTTCTTTAAACCCGAACATTAAATTCATGTTCTGAAGAGCCTGCCCCGACGCGCCTTTAAGCAGGTTGTCCAGGGCCGCCACCGCGATCACCGGCTGGCCGTCTATGCCTCCTGTAAAGGTCATATCGCAGAAGTTCGTGTGCAGCACATCGCGCAGGTTCGGGAGATCGCCGGGTTCCCGCACCCGGACAAACGGCTCACCGGCGTAGGCCTTCTTTACAATTTCCAGGCATTGCGGCGCCGTGCGGTTTACAGAAAGGTAAATCGTGGAAAGAATACCACGGTTGACAGGCAGCAAATGCGGCGAAAAGGTAATGTGGCATTGCCTCTGGTATGCGGCGCTCAATTCCTGGTCGATCTCGCCCAGATGCCGGTGCCGGCGACCGATGCTATAGGCCGAAAAATTATCATTAACCTCCACAAAATGCGAAGTAAGTTTAAGCGACCGGCCGGCGCCGCTCACGCCCGATTTGGAATCGGCGATGATTGTCCCAACGGCCGTATCGGCAAGTTTAAGCAACGGAAGCAGCGGCATTAAAATGCTGGTAGCATAGCATCCGGGATTTGCCACCAAATGCGCGTCTTTTATTTGCTTGCGGTAGTGCTCCGGTAAACCAAAAACGGCCGTGTCCAAATAGCCGGGATAGGGATGTTCGGTGCCATACCATTTTTTATACTCAGCCGGGGCTTTAAGCCGGAAATCGGCGCTCAGGTCAATCACTTTTATACCCTTTTCAAGAAAGGGTATTAACGCCTTGGCCGATTCCCCATGCGGCAAGCACGAAAACAGGCAATCGAGATCTATGGTCTGCATCTCCTGCGGCGCCGTTAAAATATTGTCGCAAATGTCCAGCATTTCCGGGAAAACCGCAGAGAACGCCTGCCCCTCGTATGACTGCGAGGAAACCGCCTTTATTTTTACCTGCGGATGGAACGCCAGCAAACGCGTAAGCTCTCTGCCGGCATAACCGGTTGCGCCGAGAATTCCGACATTAATTACTTCCATGGTATTAAACCTGCTTTATTCCTGCGTGTAAAAACATATCTTTACTCCGGCTGTTCGTTCACGACCGAAATCGTTTGGATGGCGCCGGCCTCATTGCCGTTTGAATCAACGACCCTGAACCGGGCATGATATTTCCCCGGCCTAAAAAACACCCGCGAAGTATTGGGGTTGTCGTCCGATACGTAATCGGGTTTCCCGTCGTCGTTGAATTTCCATTCGTAGCGTTTGATTGTTCCGCACGATTTGGTGATGTTCGGCTTAAAAATCATGCGCACGCCCGCCTTGATGGCGGTATCGCGGCCGATTGTTACCAGCGGTACGCTTTTCATGACATGCACGATGGCGGAGTCCGCCTGAGAAATGACGCCGCTTTTATCTTTTACCCGCAAGTAGACAATATAA
>JAQUMP010000111.1:4037-9135 GCA_028718065.1 Chitinivibrionales bacterium
AATGACCAGCTCCCCGGTCTTGGTAATCGTGTCTACTTTACTATCGCCATTATAATCCCACAGCCACTCCATAATATCACCGCCGATTTCTATGCTTGCCCAACCATCAAGAGAAATAGAGTCGCCGGGACAGCAGATTTTGCTTTCGCCGATTTTGGCGATTGGAAAATGCTTAGGAGCCAAATTCGTTAATGCCGCCTTGTGCAGCGCCGAAGCAGCCGGCGCCGGGGCGCTATTGGCCAAACCAATCAGAAGGGCCACGCAAACGCAAGGCCAGGCTTTGTTTTTAAGCATGGGCTAAAAAATAATATTCTTATGAAGGTGAAAGTAGGTTCATGATAAAAAAAACAACGAGCATATCCTTGTCCCGCTGGCGCAGTTTATATTCTTTTTCCTCATCGGAATAGCAAAACCTATCTTAAAAGGAGCGGATAATGGCAGGTCAGATTGATGAAATTACCATCAATTACGAAGAAGACGGCGTTCAACTCGTAAAAGAAATCGACAAAGCTATTCTTTCGCGCGGATCGTGGACGACCATCGTTTTCCGGTATCAGGAATGGGACAAAAAAGCGTCCGCCTACGGCGATGATAAATTTTCTTTGCGGCGCTATAAAAAACGGGGGGATGAATATTGGCAGCAATCAAAATTCACCATTTCCGGCGCCGAACAGGCAAAAAAAATCATCGAAACTTTGCAGAAATGGCTTCCGAGTTGAAAAATCCCCCTCAAAGCTTTCCCCCTTGATAAGGGGGATGCCAAAGGCTGGGGGATAAGTCACTGTAATTATGAAATTCCGCCCATGTATAGATTTGCATCATGGTATTGTTAAACAGATTGTAGGCAACACGCTCAGGGATGGCGACGAAGCGTCTTTGCGCACTAATTTTACCAGTGACCGGCCGGCGGCGTATTATGCATCGCTTTACCGTCGCGACAAATTAACCGGCGGACATATTATCATGCTGGGGAGCGGTAACGAAGCGGCGGCGCTTTCGGCCCTGGCGGAATTCCCGGGCGGCCTGCAAATCGGCGGCGGGATAATACCCGAAACGGCAAAACAATATATTGACAAAGGGGCATCGCACGTTATTGTTTCGTCCTATTTTTTTGTCGAAAAAGTCCTAAGCCTCGACCGGTTGTCGAACCTTGAAAAAGCCGTCGGCAAGGAACGGATCGTGTTGGATTTAAGTTGCAAGCGCCATAATGACCGTTATATGGTTATGATTGACCGCTGGCAAACCATGACCGAACTGGAACTCGGCGAGCAAGCATTTTCGCAACTTTCGGGTTATTGCGATGAATTTTTAATACACGCTACGGAAAATGAGGGTATACAATCAGGAATTGATGTTACTCTGGTGGAACTTCTATCCAAGGAGTGCCCGATGCCGGTGACCTATGCCGGCGGCGTTCGCTCACTAGCGGATCTGGAACAAATCCGGCTCGCTGGCCGTAATCGCGTCGACGCAACCATCGGCAGCTCCCTGGATATTTTTGGGGGGCAACTCTCGTACGCCGGCGTTGTAGAGTGGCACCGGAGCATTAATAAAGCCAGGGGAGGCTCGGCATGAAAATTCTTGTCATCGACGACTCAAAAACTTTTCGGCATTTACTCATTAAATATTTAATGGAATTCGGGTATTCGGACATTGTCGCCGTTTCGTCGGCCGAAGAAGCGCTGCCGGTCGTTACCCAACAATCGGTCAATTTGATCCTTTGCGATTGGCACATGCCGGGGCAATCGGGAATGGATTTTCTAAAAACGGTACGCGCAAATATTAAAACCGCATCGATCCCCTTTATCATGTTGACAACAGAAACCGAACGCAGCAAAATCCTCGAAGCGGTTAAATGCGGGATCCAATCATATATTTTCAAACCGCTTTCAAAAGAGGTCCTCTTTCAGAAACTAACAACCTTATCGGAGGCCGGCGGTATTACCCCACCCGCCGCCAGCGTTTCTTAGGGCAATTCGTCTGCAATGCTAAATACGGTATCAAGACGGATGCTTTTAAACATGTCCCGGACTAAATGATCGGGCTTGAGCAGAACCATTTTTTTCCCGCTCCGCTCCGCTTTACGTTGACAATTCAGCAAAAGCCGCACGCCGTAGGAATCGCAGATCCGGACATTTTCCATGTCAAAAACAATCGTGGTCTTGCCGGCATCGTTAAAAAGCGGCTCGATTTTTTCCCACAAATCATCGGCATTGCCGATATAAATGTTTTCGTTGAATTTATACAAGGCATAGTCGGGCGTTAATTCCATAGTGGTCCTTTAACTCACCTCTCCCTTTGGGTTTCCCCTCTCTTGCAAGAGAGGGGACTAAGGGGTGAGTTGGTTATTTAATTTTTGCATTGCTTCCAATACTTCCGTCACCGTAACCGATTCAAGGCAGTGGTAATGTCCGTATTGGCATATTTTTTTAAAACAGGGGGCGCAGGTAACTTTACTTTGAAGAATTACGGCGGATTTACCCGGCGGCCGGGTCCACGTTGGGCTGGTGGAACAGAAAATCCCGACAAGGGGCACACCGTAAAAGGCGGCGCAATGCATAAGGCCGGAATCGTTGGAAATAACCAGGCGGGCGTTCCTGATTATCGCAAGCGCTTCGGAAAGGGTCGTTTGGCCCATACAATTTTTTATACGCTGCGGATTAATCGCGGCGATCTCATCACCGATTTTATTTTCCTGTTGACCGCCGATAACAACAATCGATTCGCCTTCCATTTTCCGCGCCAAGGCAGCAAAACCGCTCCAGCGTTTTGATTTTCCGTATTGGGCATCGGGGCAAAAAACAATCGCGCCGTTTTTTTGGTAATCAAGCGGTTTTGGCTCCCATGCTTCGGGGGTTTCAAAAGGGATTTCTAAAACCGAGGAATATTCCTGCAAAAGATGGTAATTCTTATTATGCAATGAGCGCGGAAGTCTCTCATTAAGCAATGCCCCCCTCAGCTCATTTACAATCCCCCGTCGGTTTTTTATCCTGGTGCGAAAGCCGAAAAGCGCGGACGAAAAAGACCTTGGAAGAATAAATATTCTTTGAAAATGTTCGGCCTTTACCGATTGAACAGATCGCAAATATTCTTTATTATTTTTCCGGGAATAGATTATGATCGGTAAATCGCATATATTTTCGGCAAGCTCCCTTAATTTTTCCGGCACGATCAGAGTTATTTTGCTGTCAGGTTCCAGTATTTTTTTTTGAAGAACCGTGGTTAGGGCCAGGACAAAATCACCGATCCAGTTTGGCATGAGTACGGCTACGTGGCGCATGCAAATTTTATTTGTTTGGCTATAATAAGCATTTTCATTATGGGATTAAAGCTTGGCAACTGCCAGTGGCAGTTTGTCGCCGGAGCCCTTTCCAGAAATATTTTTTCTGATTTATTCTGTTAGGCAAACATATTTCTTGACAATTCTTCAAACGAGGGCCCGGTCATTTCGGGGATCATTTTGCAGATATCGTCATGGATCGCCTTATAGTGGCACAACTCAAGATTTGATTTAAGATGATGAATAAATTTATTTACCTGGTCCGGTTCAAAGTTGCTGTTGCGCTGCAAGCGGACTTTTTCAAACGGCGTTTTGGAAACATTTTCCGCTTTGGTTAAAAGTTCCTCCTCAAGTTTTTCTCCCGGCCGCATGCCGGTGAATACTATCTCGATATCATCGCCCACGCGCAGCCCGGAAAGCTCGATGAGGTTCTTTGCAAGGTCTACAATTCGCACGGGTTCGCCCATTTCGAGCAAAAATATCGCGCTTGACTCATTAAGACTTGACGCCTGCAGCACGAGTTGCACGGCCTCGGGAATAGACATAAAAAAGCGTCGCGTTTCGGCGCTGGTTACCGTCACCGGTCCGCCATCGCGAATTTGCTTCTGGAACAAGGGAATAACGCTGCCGCTCGACCCAAGCACGTTGCCGAAACGCACCACGTTAAAAAGCGTCGCGGATTTATGCCGTTCCAGAATAACCCGCTCCGCCAGTCGCTTGGAAATGCCCATCATGCCGCGCGGATTAACGGCTTTATCGGTGGAAATCATGACGAACTGTTTTACCCCGTTGCGTTCGGCAAGGGAAGCCAGACTGGCGGTGCCCAACACATTATTTTTTAAGCAGGCAAAGGGGTTCCACTCCATCAAATGCACATGCTTATAGGCGGCGGCATGGTAAATGAAATCGGGCTTATATTGTTTTAGCACCATGTCCATCACGCCGACTTCGAGGATGCTTTCTACAATCGTATGAATGGCAATGTCCTTATGCCGCAATTTAAGTCCCATGTCGATATGATAAGCGTTTTCTTCGCTGGAGTCCACCAGAATCATGCGGGCCGGCCGGTAGGACGCCACCTGGTAGCAAATTTCCGAACCGATCGAACCGCCCGCGCCGGTAATAAACACGGTTTTACCGGCAAGCTGCCGCCGTACCAGCGTATCGTCGAGCGTAATATTGGGGCGGCTCAACAAATCGTTAATCGAAACGTCCCGGATCTGGTTTACCTGGAGCTTGCCGCTCATGATGTCAAGCATGGAAGGGACGATTTTAAACTTCACCTCCCATTCGGGGATTTTCGCTTTTGTCATGATTTCCGAAACCACCTTATTGGTGGCCTCCGGAATTGCGATAAAAACTTCATGAATGCGGAGCTTTTTAATGACCGAACGCAATACCGATAAATCGCCATAAATTTTAACGCCCTGAAGCCGTTTGTGTTTTTTTGATTTATCATCATCGATAAATCCTTGCAGCATGTATTCCCGGTTGCGGGCGGATTTTATGGTTTTTGCGACCTCATTGCCGGCGGAACCGGCGCCCACGATAAGAATGTTTTTCGCGGTATCGCTTTGGGGCGCAAACGATTCCCTGAAAATCCTTATTGTAAATCGAGTGCCGCCGTTAAGAATGATAAAAAACACAAAATTCATCAGGTAAATGGAGCGGGGATAAAAAATAAAACGTGTGCTGAAATAGATAATAAAAGTAAAGACAAGCGAGGCGAGCGCCGACGTTTTTACGATGTCTTTTAAATCATCGACGCTCACATAGCGCCAAATTCCCTGGTATAAATTAAAAATGCCGGAAAATATC
>JAQUMP010000112.1 GCA_028718065.1 Chitinivibrionales bacterium
CACGGCCGAAACGATCGATGCGCTTGACGAAAAGGTACGGCGGTGCGCCCGGGCCGGCGCCAACATCGTTATTATTCCGGCCACGCGCATGGCCAATGCCGGGGATTTTTTTCCGGACATCGACGCGCTGGAAAAAAAAGTTAACATCCTGCGCAAACAATTCCCCAATATCATTCACACGCCGAGCGGGTATTTTAAGGCCTACCGGGCCGGCCGGTGTTCGTCGGCGTCCATAATCATTGCGCCGGACGGCAGACTTTACTATCCGTGCAATATTCTAAATATAAAAGGCCCCGCTTTACAAGAGACCGACCTCATGACCTGGCTAAAAACAAAAGAAGCCCGCGATTTGCGCATAAAAATGCAGGAGTGCAAAAACAATTGCGGCTGGTATCAGTACTATTCGATTTCTTCTTACACGTCAATTGCTTCGGCGTGGCAGGCCCTGCGGCCGATGCTGAGGCAAAAGAAGAAATTTAATCGGATTATTTCCGGTAACGATTAAAAACAACACGGAAGAGAAATTGATTCGGGTTTTTTATTTTTCCGCCGTCACCCACTGGTTGCAGAACAGCTCAAAATGACCCTGTTTGATTTTTTCCGGCGAGAACCCAAAACTTGACAATAGCAAAATAATATTCCGGGCCGTATAAACTGCGCTGTGGTTGTTTATTTCTACGGCGCTTACCAGATGGACCTTGGCCATGCCGCGCAGGAGCGCATGCGTCCAGGCCGAAGGAGTGGTTATGACCAGGCGTCCGGAGGGTTTAAGAATGCGATGCATGTCCGCGCCCAACGACCCCATGACGCCCGCGGGAATATGCTCGATAAAGGCGAGCATGGTTATGCAATCAAAAAAATCGTCCCGGTAGGGAAAGCGGCGCATGCGCGTGATATCAAACGAATGCGTAACGATGCCGCTGATGGGGCCGCCTTCCATCGCAGGGGAACCGATGTTGGAATCGATACCGTATTTTTCCTTAAAATCAATTTGCGCCAGGAAAAGGGGCGGGTTGCCGCAGCCGATGTCCAGAATACGGTTCCTGGCCTGTAAAGGGCCGATGAGGGAGCGCGCCACGGCGTAGCGTTTATCGGCCAGCTTATGCTCTAAAAAGCCGAATCCCCGCGTTGCAACCGCATGCATTGATGCAAATCCTTTTAGCTTTTCTGTTTCGCAAGTTTACGATTTTAAAATGCGGAGCACGTCCTGCAAAGTGGAAACAACATGGCCGTTGCCCTGATGGCCGTTCGGCGCGGCGCTCACCTCGTGGGGCGGAACCGGAAGATTAAGCTTGAGCTGGTGCGGGATCTCGTAATCGGCAACTTCGGTGAGTTTCTTTTTTGCTCCGGGTATCGTAAATTGTTCCTGATAGAGCAGATATTTAATATAATGAATAACCTCTATGTCTTTTACCCGATAGGCCCGGTTTCCGGCGCGATTTTTCTTGGGCCGCAGTTGCGCGAATTCACTCTCCCAATACCGCAAAACATGCGGCTCCAAATTTGTTTTCTCGCATACTTCGCTGATTGAATAATAGGTCTTACTTGTTTCTTCCATTCTTACTTCTTTTTCAGCCTCAAGGGGTTAAGGGCCAATCGCGCAACCTGAACATAAATAATACCGTGTAACCCTATGTATTGTCAATGATTTTTTGAGTCGGCAGGATATTGTTGAGGAAGTTATGAAAAAAGGCCGCTAATTCCGCGCTTTTTTATTGATCCAACCTTTCCGGTTTTCGTTCCCGCATCATGAGATCGGCCACGGCATTGAGCGCGGATTTTCCTTCGAAGAGGGTTTTGTAGACTTCCTGGGTGATCGGCATTTCGATATCATATTTTTGCGCAAGTTGATAAACCGATTTGGTCGTTTCGACGCCCTCGGCCACCATGGTCATGCGCTTGAGCGCTTGGCTGAGCGTGAGCCCCGAGGCAATCAGTTCGCCCATGCGGCGGTTGCGGCTATGTTTACTAATAGCAGTGGTAATAAGGTCGCCGATGCCGGCCAGCCCGTTAAAGGTTTGCTCCTTGGCGCCCATTTTCCGGCCGAGGCGCACCATCTCGACCATGCCGCGCGTTAAGATTGCACCCTTGGAGTTGTCGCCAAAACCAAGGCCGTCGCAGATACCGGCGGCGATGGCAATTACATTTTTAACGCTGGCCGCCAGTTCGACGCCGCGGACATCGGTATTGGTATAAATCCGGAATGTTTTGGTCGAAAATTCATGCTGGGCCAGACGGGCAAGGTGTTGATTGGTGGATGCGGCCACGACCGCGGTCGGCAGGTTGCGCGAAACTTCTTCGGCGTGGGACGGCCCGGAAATCACCACGATCTTATTGCTTGACAAACCGGGTATTTCCTGCATGAGCACGTCGGTCATTAAGCTCAGAGTATCGCATTCGATGCCTTTGGAAACAACGATCCATCCCTGAATTCCGTCGATGGCGGCTTGCGGGACGGCACCGACAAGGGACTTAAGGGTTGCGCGGGTCGTTTGCGAGGGCACCGCCACGATCACATATTCTTTGCCCTCAAGCGCCGTAGCAATGCTCGGCGTAATAAGAACTTCGTCCGGGACTTTTATGCCCGGCAATTTGGCGGGCAACTCCCGGGTGTTTTTAAGCGCTTCGGCGTCGGCCGGATTAAATTCCCATAAAGAAAGATTGTGTCCGCGGCTGCGCAGCAAAACCGAAAGGGCGATGGCCCAGGATCCGGCGCCTAAAATCGCGATATTCATGTATGCTGTCCCTCATCATCCATGTTTCGGCTGCGCCGCGGTCTTAAATTCTAACACCACCGGGCACCCTTTAAAATTAAATTCCGTGTAAATTTTATTCATCAAATATCGTCGATAGGATTCCAGCACCTTTTTCGGGTGGCTCGCGTAAAAATTAAAAAGCGGAAACGAGGCGTCCTTCTGTTTGCCGGCAAAAACCTTAACGGCGATCGGCCCGACAAACGGATGGGGATGCGTTTGGATCCATTCGGTGCAGCGCTTGCGAAATTCCGAACTGCTTACCCGGGCGCGCATGTGCTGGTGGACTTCGCTCACGGCGTCGAGCAGATTGGGCAGGCGCTGGCCCGTAAGCGCCGAGGTTGCAATGATATGCAAAAAGCGGGACGTCCCGACCAAAGCATGCAGTTCCGCCACCATTTTTTTATAGGTGGACTGGTCCTTGGCCACCAGATCCCATTTGTTAAGGCAGATGATAACGCCTTTGCGCTGTTCCACGATGTAGGTTAAAATTTTAAAATTCTGTTGCACCGTGCTGGCGGTGGCGTCGATGACCAGAACGGCGCAGTCGGCCCGGTCGATGCTCGACAACGCCTTGACATTACAGTAATATTCGAGGTCGGTTTTAACGTGGCTTTTCTGGCGCAGGCCCGCGGTGTCGATTAAAACAAAATCCGTATCTTTATAGCGGATGCGGGAATCCACGGCGTCGCGCGTGGTGCCCGGCACGTCGTCGACGATCATGCGCGGCTCTCGCAGCAGTTTGTTGACGATCGAAGATTTCCCCGCATTGGGGCGCCCTACGATCGCGACGCTGATTTTGGGGACAAACGTGTAGGCGACATCGTCGGTTTTAAAATTTTTGCGCAGAAGCCCTACCACCTGGTCCAGCAGGTCGCCCACGCCATCGCCATGCAGGGCCGACACCGTGCGCGGTTCGCCCAGCCCCAAGGAAAGGAATGCGGCGCTGTCTAACCGCGCCTGGGCCGATTCCACTTTGTTAACTACCAGAAGCACCGGCCGCTTGTTTTTTTTATGCAGGAGGCGGGCGATTTGCAAATCTAAATCGGTGGGACCCGTGCCGTGTTCCACCAGGAAAATAACCACCGACGATTCCTTAAGCGCCTGCATGACCTGCTCCTGGATGTGCTTGGGGATCGGTTCGCTGGAGCTGGGCAGCAAGCCGCCGGTGTCGGTAATCATAAAGGGGTATTCGTCCCAAACCACCTGGCGGTAGTTGCGGTCGCGCGTGACGCCCCAATGATCGTCGACCACGGCCACGGGCCTGCCGACGATGCGGTTAAAGAGGCGCGACTTGCCCACGTTGGGCCGGCCGATGATGGAAACAATCGGTAATTTATTTTTTTCCATAACTTACGATATTTTTCAGGATCGTTTCTTTGGTTTATTTTTGATTTTTTCCGGCGATCGCGTCTCGCTTTGGATCCATTTTAAATAATCGGGGTTGCCGTCGATTATAGGAAGCGCCACGATACAGGGGCAGGTATACGAATGCATTGCTTTAACTTTATTAATGAGCGCCGTAACCAAAGTCCGCCGCGTTTTGGCGATAAGGACCGCCTCGCGGTCGTCCTGGATTTTGCCTTCCCACCAGTAAAGGGAATTCATGCCGACCAGGATATTAACGCAAGCCGCCAGGCGCGAACCCACCAGGGCCTTGCCGATGCGCCGGGCTTGCCGGACATGAGCGGTGGTAATATAGATAAAGCAGCATTTCATCCGGTTCTCCTTTATAATCCTGCTAAAATAGCCTTTGCGGCGCAATTTTCATAACGAGAAAATGAGTTGCTTTGATTGTTGGAAGAGCCCTCCCCAAAAAGGTATTTTAAAAGAATTCCATTATTCTGGTTTTATATTCATAAAAATATTTCTTAAAATCCGGAAAAGGCAGTAAAAAGTATGGTTGACAAAGACGACACATTCTTCGACGAAACTACCGCCGGCGATACGGCCGGCAGCGACCTGGAAACGCTGGTCGATAAATTCCAAAAACCGGTCGCGGCCGAATTTAAGACCGGCCAGCGGGTCAAGGGCGCGATCCTTTCCATCGGTAAAGAGTACGTCTTCGTGGAAATCGGCGGCAAGAGTGAAGCCGTATTGCCCGTGCAGGAAATCTCGGACGCACAAACAAAACAGGAGCTCAAACCCGGCGATACGCTCGAGGCGTTCATTGTATCCATGACCAACGATGTCATCACGCTCTCGCGCACGCTTTCGGCCCGGGCCAGCGCCGACATGGGCGACTGCATCAGCGCCATGCAAAACCGCATTCCCGTGCAAGGCCGCGTGACGGGCGTGAACAAGGGCGGGTTTAACGTAAAGATCCTGGGGCGCCAGGCCTTTTGCCCGATTTCGCAGATCGACGTTAAATACGTGGACGACCCCAACGCCTATTTGAACAAAACGTTTACTTTTGTGATTATGCGCATCACCGAAGGCGGGCGCAATATCGTGGTGTCGCGCCAGCCCATTCTCGACGAACAGCGCATGGCCGCCCTGGAAAAATTAATCGAGAACGTGCCGCAGAAGAACGTTTACAAAGGAATCGTCAGCCGCGTCGTGCCCTTTGGCCTTTTTATCGAGGTGGAAGGGTTCGAAGGCCTGGCGCACGTTTCCGAGCTGGCCTGGGAACGGGTGGAAAACGTCGGCGAGCGTTTTTCGGTAGGGCAGGAGGTCGAGTGCGTTATTCTTTCCATCGAAAAAAAAGACCCGCTTAAAAACACCAAAATATCGCTCTCGCTCAAGCAGGTGCAGGACAATCCCTGGACGAACATCACCGCAAAGCTGGCCATCGGCCAGCCTTTGGAAGGCACGATAACGCGCCTGGCGAGTTTCGGCGCGTTTGTGGAGCTTATTCCCGGCATCGAAGGGCTTATCCATGTTTCGGAAATGAGCTGGCAGAAGCGCGTGAATCATCCCAGCGAAATCGTCAAGCCGGGCGACCGGGTGCATGTAACCATTTTGTCAATTAACGAAGAGAAAAAGACCGTCTCCTGCACGCTCAAGGACGTTGCCGACGATCCCTGGAAAGACATCGCCGAGCGCTACCATGTGGGCGCCACGGTCGCAGGCGTCATCGAAAAAAAGATGCACTACGGCTATTTTGTGCGCCTGCCGGACGGCATCAGCGGGCTTTTGCCCAACGGCCGCATCGAGGAAAGCAAAAAAGCCAAGCTTGCGGCGGGCGCCACGATTGACGTAACGGTTGATTCCTTTGATATCGAGCAGCGGCGCATCGCCTTGTCCGCGGGTACGGTGAGCCAGGAACAAAAAACCGAAGACCAGGCCACCGCGGCCTTTATGCAGCAGCAACAGCCCAAACCCGCGGCGGCCGGAAGCACGGATTTTGCGGAGAAGTTAAAAGCGGCCTTCGGTAAAAAACAAGGAGAGAATGAATGAACGTTCTGGTGGTCGGCGGAGCCGGCTATATCGGCAGCCATGTGGTGCGCGCACTGCTTGACAAAAAATACGGCGTTACGGTATTCGATAATCTTTCCAGCGGCTCCCGCGAAAATTTATTTGCCGAAGCGCAGTTCATTCAGGGCGACATTCTGGATCGCGCCGCGCTCAGCGAGGCCATGCAGGATGGCGCATTCGGCGGGCTCATACACTTAGCGGCCTTTAAAGCCGCGGGCGAATCCATGCTCAAGCCCGAAAAATATTCCGTCAACAACATTTGCGGCACCATTAATATCCTCAACGCCGCGGCGGAATGCGGAATCAACCGCATCGTATTTTCGTCTTCGGCGGCCGTTTACGGCGAGCCGCGCTACGTGCCGCTGGACGAAGAGCATCCTTTAAGCCCCGAAAACTATTACGGCTTTACTAAACTGGAAATCGAACGGTTTCTGGGCTGGTACGACAAACTCAAGGGCATGCGCTTTGCGGCATTGCGCTATTTTAACGCCGCCGGATACGACACGGCCGGCCGCGTGCGCGGCCTGGAGCGTAATCCGGCCAACCTGCTGCCCATCGTCATGGAAGTGGCCGCGGGCATGCGCGCCAAGCTCTCGATTTACGGATCGGATTACGCCACCGACGACGGCACCTGCATCCGCGATTATGTGCATGTCAACGATTTGGCTGATGCGCACGTAAGCGCGCTTGAATATATTCAGCGGGAGCAGCGCAGCCTCACGGTAAATCTGGGCAGCGAGCAGGGCGTAAGCGTGCAAGCTATGGTTGTCCTGGCGCGCAAAATAACCGGCCGGGCCATCCCGGCGGAAGTAGTCGGCCGCCGCCCGGGCGATCCCGCCAAGTTGGTGGCCTCGTCTAAAAAAGCAGCCGATTTGCTGGGGTGGAAAGCGCGTGTGAGCGACGTGGAGACGCTTATCGGCAGCACCTGGAATATATACAAAACTTTGTAATAATTTACAAAATGGCATAGCGTAATCCATGATCCGATTTTCCGACATCCTCGATATCGCCTTTATCGCGCTGCTCGTGTATCTGCTGCTGCTCTGGCTGCGGCAGCGCACGTCGCGATCGCCGGCGCTGGTGCTCACAATCGTGGTGGTCCTGTACGGCCTGGCGCGCATGCTCAATATGTACATGACGTCGCTCGTGTTTCAAACCGGTCTCACGGCCTTGCTGGTTGCCCTGGTGCTGATCTTTCAGACCGATCTGCGTCGGGGCTTCGACCGGCTTTTTACCTTTAAGAGAGGTCGCGGCAAACATGGCACGGTCATGGGTTCGCAGACCGTGGATGTGCTGGTGGAATCGGTATCGCGCCTGGCACACGACCGCATCGGCGCGCTGATCGTGCTTAAGGGGACCGAACCGATCGAGCGCCACATCCGCGGCGGATTTTCGCTCAACGGCCGCTTAAGCCTGCCGATTCTTTACAGCATTTTCCGGCCGCCTTCACCCAGTCATGACGGCGCCGTGATTGTCGAAGGCGAACTGATCGACCGCTATGGCGTCTATCTGCCGCTCTCGCAGAATTTGCCGGAAGGTAAAGAGGCCGGCACACGCCACGCCGCCGGACTCGGCATGTCCGAATGCAGCGACGCGCTCGTAATAATCGTGTCCGAGGAACGCGGCGTTATAAGCATTGCTTCGCGCGGAGAACTAACCGAGCTCGATTCGGCCACGGAATTAAAAGCGCGCCTGGAACAATTTTACGGCGCCGTGCATCCGTCCGGTACCCGCGGCGTAATTGGGCGCCTGGTCGGCCAAAACGTAATTATAAAACTTGTTTCCGTGTGCGCGGCCTTTGGGTGTTGGTACTTTTTCGCCTATCACGGCGGCACGCTGCATCGCAGTTTTTTGGTGCCGATTGAATATCGCAAAATCCCGCCGCAGTTCGTGATCGACGATCCGGGCATTACCGCGGCGCGGGTCTCGCTTTCGGGCCCGCAGCAGTCGTTTCTGGGCGATTATGGGAACATGATCCTGGCCGTTGACCTTGGCGCGGTGCACGAAGGCGCGCAGGACATTTACTTTAGCGAACAGACCCTGCTCAACCGGCCGGCCAATGCCGCCGTTACCCAAATCGAACCGCGCATGGTGCACATTAAGGCCTATGCCTTAGTTAGCGCCATGCTGCCGGTAAAGCTTACACTGGAGGGCGGCCCGGTGGTGCGGCTCGCGCGGGTTTCGGTGGAGCCGGAGAGCGTGCGGGTATTGTTGCCGCGTGTCAAGCGCAGCGAGATATCGGCCATTTCTACCGAGCCGGTAAAGGTTTCGGCGCTGCAGCAATCGGCCACGTTGCGCGTGCCGCTTTTGCTGCCCGACCACGTGCAAATGGCCGGCGGCGGCGAGGCCAGCGTAAAAGTAAAGATTGAAGGCGTTGACAAAAAGAAGTAAGCGGGTGCTTGCTGTTTTTGACCTCACCCCTGGCCGTGAATCTGCCACTGGCAGATGGCAAGCCTCTCCCAATGGGAGAGGGGAAAAGAGCTTATCTTCTGCTTACGAGTAAAATTCCATGACCCGGCCGATGGCGTCGTAACCGCCGAGCGCGATAACATCCTTCAGACACGCCATGGCGGAATGGTCTGAAGGCAGTGTTTCGTATTTGCGCGCCATGGAGCCTATCACGGTATCCAGGCCGCGGGGCATGGCCATGGTAAGGAAGGCGCTTTCCAGCGAGCTTTTTACCGGCATTCCAGCAGCCGTTTTCGGGGGAAGCATGACCGTAAAATTGCTTAATCCTACCGAAAAGTGCACGCCATGAAAAAGGGGATCGTCGTTGATCATTTTAATGGAATCCAGCACGCGTTTGAGCTGCCCTTCCGAATCGCTGCCGATGGGCGCGATGCCGGTATCCACAATGCATTGACTGGGCGGTATTTTAAGACCGCGCTTGGCAATGGCGTTAAATATATCGCGCATGGTCTGGAACGTTTCTTCCGTGGTGTGGTTGG
>JAQUMP010000113.1 GCA_028718065.1 Chitinivibrionales bacterium
AGTTGCTCGGCACCAATGTCCTGGACGCCGGGGCCGGTATTATTAAAAGTAAAGTAATTAAAACGGGCAAATATTCAATTATGGTGGTGAGTGTCATCGGCCCGGCGCTTATCGCCAAACCCGAATTGCAAAAATCGCTTGCGCCCCCGGCCGATGTTCTGGGCGGTTTTCTTAATTCCGCCGAGGCCGCCCGCTGCGCGCTGCGCGTCTGCATTGTGCATGACTCCTGGGAATCGCTTAAAAAAGCGCTGCCCCCGTTGCCGCCGAACACCATCATTCTCTGCGGCTCGCTTTCCCAGGCCTTTGAAACGCCGATGAACGCAGGCGGGGCCCTGCTGCTTTCGCCCGGGCGGGGCGGTCAGTACGTGGGTTGCCTGGCGGTGCGTTTGAACGCGGCCGGCGTTCCCGTGGCCTTTGAAAACAAGCTGGTTCCCTTGACGGACGAAACAGCGGCCGATTCGCTGATTTCCGACCAGATCCAGGCCATTGCCATGAGCGCGGACCTGCTCGACCAGGGCATTGACGAAGGCGAGCTCAAGGCCGGTACGGTCGAAGGCGTGTTTCCGTTTGTTTCCAACCGCCATGGGGCCGCCGCGATCTTCCTTAAAATCGCCGGAAAACCATCCGAATTCCCGCTCACGCTGCCGCCCAACGCCTGCGCTAATCCTTGTTTGTCAAGCACGGCCGGGAAGATCATTTATTTTGAATACCCCAAAGCGGCCTCCGGCGGACCGGCGCCCCAAGACACCCAGGCCGCCCGCGGCTTTTTCCGGGGCGATACGGGCATGCCGGTTCTTAAAATCATGGATCTGAACGGCGCCCAAAAACGGACCCTGCTGCCCGATCACCTGGTGCGTGGCGCCTGTTTTTCACCGGACGGCCGGTGGGTCTATGCCTGCGTGAGCCCGCGGCAGGACACCGCCGCGGGCGCGCTCGTGCGCCTTACTCCCGAAGGCAAACGGTTGCTAACGCTTGTCAAGTGGCCCGGTTGCTACCCGCGGGACGTGGCGGTCGCCCGCGACGGCAAGGCCCTGGCCTTTACCTGCAACCGCGAGGGCACCTGGCAGCTCTATTGCGCCGATTCCGCGGGCGCCGAAATCGTGCGCGTCAGCAACCGGCGCGCCGATTTTGGCGCCCCGCAATTTTCCGGCGACGGTAAGCACCTTGCCTTTCTTTCGGACGAGGCGGCCATGGCCGGCCGCAAAGACCTTTTTCTGTATGACCTTGCGGCCGGCAGCGAACGGGCCATCACCCACCATGCGAACGTGGGCGACTACTGCTGGCTTGACGAAGGTGAAACGCTGGTTTTTAACGCGGGCGTTAACGCGCGCGACTGCAATTTCGTTACCGTCGCCACGGGCGAAACCTTTAAGCTGATACCGGCCACGGCCGTCAAGGATTACAGCGAATCCAACCCGGCGGTAATTCACTGCAATAAAAAATTAAAAATCGTCTATACCCGCGAATATTTTGACGGCCGCGCCAAGATCTACTGGGTTAATCCCGACGGTTCGGAAGACCGGCAACTCATCCTGGGCGATCATAACGATTGGCTCAGGTAGGGGTAATTCATGAATTGCCCCTACGCGATTACGGTCAATTATTTTATGAAATAAAAAGATAGACATGATTGTCTAATACTATCTTTCGTGCTTAAATTCATTAACCAAAAATCTCGATTGCAAAAAATATATGAAAAAAACGCCGATTATTCTGTCGTGCATGCCTCTGCTCTTGCTGGTGTTCTGCTCGAGTCCTTCCCAAAAAAGTGTTTCGGTCAAGCAATCCCTTGCCGGTCTTACGGTAGAAGGCTTTGTGGTGCAGCCTTCGGTTTTAACCCAGACAATTTCAGTTTCGGGAACGTTAAAACCTTTCGAGGAAACCGTGCTTATGCCCGAAGTGGCGGGCAGGGTGGTGCTTATTAATTTACCGGAGGGTAAATTTGTCGAAAAGGGAACCTTGCTGGTCAGACTTTTTAACGACGATTTGCAGGCCGGGCTTAAAAAGGCGCAGGCCCAATTGCAGTTGGCCGAGCTCACGGAACGGCGTCAGGGCGAACTGCTCAAGAAAAACGGGGCCAGCCAATCGGATTACGATCAGGCGCTTTTGCAGGTTAATTCAATCAACGCCGACATCGAGGCGCTTGCGGCCCAGATCCGTAAAACCGAGGTTCGCGCGCCCTTCGATGGAACCATCGGGCTCCGGAATATCAGCGTCGGCGCCGAGGTTATCCCCGGAACGGCGCTCGCCACCATTCGTTCTCAGCAGCATCTAAAATTGGATTTCAGCGTCCCCGAGCAATATAGCAATCAAATTAAACCGGGTATGAAAATTGCTTTTTCGGTGCAGGGCGGCGATACCGAATACAACGCAACCGTGATGGCCACCGAAGAGGGAATCGATATAATGACCCGTAACTTAAAAGTGCGCGCCGTTGTGAGCAATAAAGACGTCAAGCTTAAACCGGGCGCATTTGCAAACGTTGAATTGCAACTGGGCGAAAACCGCAATGCCCTGATGGTGCCGACCCAGGCGATCATACCGCAGGAGCGGAACAAACAGTTGATTGTTGCGCGGAACGGCAAAGCAAGTTTTATCACCGTGCAAACCGGCATACGCCAGGCCGCCAGTGTCCAGGTTGTAAACGGCATCGCCCCGGGCGATACCGTCGTTACCACCGGCATACTTTTTTTAAAGCCGGGCGCAAACCTAAAATTTTCCAAAGTAAGCCGATAATTTTTTTATGACCCTCTCGGAATTTTCCCTGCATCGCCCGGTCGCATCCATTGTCATGAGCCTGGTGATTGTGCTGTTCGGCCTGGTGGGGCTTAATTTTTTGGGCGTGCGGCTTTACCCGGCGATCGACCCGCCGGTAATCGGGGTGCGCACCAGTTATACGGGCGCCAACGCCGATATCGTCGAATCGCAGATAACCGAGCCGCTCGAAAAGGCCATTAACGGCATCGAGGGCATAAAAACAATTTCATCTTCTTCGCAGACCGGTCGCAGCAACATTACCGTGGAATTTAACGTGGGCGCCGATATGGAAAAGGCCGCCAACGACGTGCGCGACAAAACCACGGCGGCCGTGCGCAGCCTTCCCCAGGATATCGATGCGCCTCCTGCCGTTAGTAAAGCCGATGCCAACAGCGATCCCATTATCACGATTTCCGTGGAAAGCACGACGCTCAACGCCCTGCAGCTCAGCGATTATGCCGAAAACATTCTGCAGGAAAAACTCCAAACCATTCCGGGCGTAAGTTCCGTAGATCTCTTCGGACAAAAACGACCCGCCATGCGGCTGTGGTTTAATCCGGACAAAATGGCGGCCTACAATATTACCCCGGAGGACGTCGGTGCCGCTCTTGACAAAGAGAACGTCGACCTTCCCGGCGGTAAATTGAGCGGCCGTACCACGGAGCTTATCGTAAAAACATTCGGGCGCCTCGTTACCGAAGATGACTTTAACAACCTTATCATAAAACAAACCAACGACCAGATCATAAAATTCGGCGACATCGGCGAGGCGGTTTTAGGCCCGGAAAATCCCGAGACCGGCGTCAAACTGAACGGCGCCGAAGGCATTAATCTCGCGCTCATTCCGCTGCCGGGCGCCAACACCATTGAAATCGCCGATGAATTTTACCAACGGTTCGACGAAATCAAAAAAAACCTGCCTCCGGGACTGCAGTTGTTCATCGGGTACGATAAATCCAAATTTGTGCGGCAATCGGTCGATGACGTTAAAATGACCATTGCCATCGCGCTTTTTCTGGTGATACTCATCGTGTTTTTATTTTTCCGCAACTGGGTCCTGGCGCTGCGGCCGCTCATCGATATTCCGGTTTCGCTGATCGGCGCGTTTTTTATCATGTATGTTTTCGGGTTTTCCATCAACGTGCTCACCCTGCTGGCAATCGTGCTGGCGACCGGACTGGTGGTGGACGACGGCATCGTCGTCACCGAGAATATTTACAAAAAGATAGAAAAAGGCATGGACGTCTGGAGCGCGGCGATCCAGGGCACGCGCGAAATATTCTTCGTGGTTATTGCCACGTCAATGACCCTGACCGTCGTTTTTATTCCCGTGATTTTTTTGCAGGGATTTACCGGGCGGCTTTTTCGGGAATTCGGCATCGTGCTTGCGGGTGCGGTGCTTATCTCCGCGTTCGTTTCGCTCACGCTCACACCCGTGTTAAACATAAAATTAGGGAAAATCAGCCAGAAGCATTCCCGTTTTTACCGCTCGACGGAACCGTTTTTTATCGGCCTGGACGTTTACTATCGCAAAATCCTTTCGGCCTTTATGAGACGGAAGTGGCTCGCATTCGTCATTCTCGGCCTCTGCGGCGTGCTGATCCTGATACTTTCCAAAACGTTAAAATCGGAATTGGCGCCCCTGGAAGACCACAGCCTTATCCGTTCCTCGATCACGCTGCCCGAAGGGACCGGATTCGATTACACCATGAGCCTTGTCGACCGCGTTGCGCAACTGGAAATGGACAGCATCCCCGAAGCGCGGCTGGTTTTTTCCGGCGCGGGATTCGGCGGCGGCAATACCAACGCGGGAAATATCCAGGTATTTCTGGTTGACCCCAAAGACCGCAAGGTCAGCCAGCAGCAGATCTATGATAAACTTACCAAATGGTACAAACGTTTTCCCGAGGCCCGGATCATTCCGAACCAGGAACCTACGATTGCAACCTCGCTTTCCGCCGGAAGGCAACTACCGGTGCAATTCGTGATACAGAATTTGGATTTTGGCAAATTACAGGAGGCGCTGCCTAAATTTCTGGAGGAGGCGCGCGGCGATCCCACCTTCGGCAATACCGACGTCGATTTAAAATTCAACAAACCCGAACTCAACCTTACCATCGACCGTCTTAAGGCCACCAATCTCGGCGTTAACGTCATCGACGTTTCAAACACCCTGAACAATGCCATGAGCGGGCGGCGATACGGGTACTATTTACGCGAGGGCAAACAATATTCGGTCATCGGACAGGTGGAGCGCGAGGAGCGTAATAAACCGGCCGACATCACCTCCTTATACGTCCGCAGCAATTCCGGTTCCTTAATACAACTTGACAATTTAGTCAAAATGACGGAGAACAGCAGCCCGCCGACCCTGTATCATTACAATCGCTTTAAATCGGCCACGGTCTCCGCCACGCTTGCGCAGGGCAAGACCCTGGGCGAAGGGATTGCGGCCATGCAGCGCATCGCCAAAAAAGTATTGGACGGTTCTTTTCACACCGCTCTCTCCGGTTCGTCTCGCGATTTTGTAGAGAGCAGCTCCAATACCCTGTTTGCGCTGGTGCTTGCACTGTTGCTTATTTATCTTATTTTGGCCGCCCAGTTTGAAAGTTTCCGTGAACCGCTCATTATCATGCTCACGGTACCGTTGGCGATCGCCGGCGCCATGGTGTCGTTGTGGCTGTTCCACATGACCCTGAATATTTTTTCGCAAATCGGAATGATTATGCTTATCGGTCTGGTCACCAAAAACGGTATTTTAATTGTTGAGTTTGCAAACCAAAAGCGCAACGCCGGTCTTTCCAAACCGGAAGCGGCGTTCGAAGCGGCCGCGGCGCGTTTACGGCCGATATTAATGACTTCACTGGCAACCATCTTCGGAGCAATGCCCATTGCGGTGGGTTTGGGCACGGGGGCCGAGAGCCGCATGCCGCTGGGGATCGTAGTGGTCGGCGGCCTGTTTTTCGCGCTTGTCCTGACGCTCTTTGTGATTCCGGTTATGTATGTATTGATTGGGAAAAAGCAGAGGCTGAAACCAGGGGCTGCTGCTATAATTCCTCCGGGAAAATAAGCTGTAAAAACTCATCCAAAGCTTCGAAAAAGTTCATTAGATCCTTGACAAAGTCACGTTTTTAGGCTATCATTGTATCATTCCAATAAATTAAGACTGTCACGTTTTATTGCTTTTCTTCTCGCCTGCTTTTGCTACCTGTGGATTATGCTTCTGTGCGAGGCGTAAAAATAACGGTCTGTAAATTTTTATCAGCCAAACATGACTAATCCTGATGCTATTTGTCAACAGGCGATTCAGGCGAAATTGAACGCTTGCCAGGCCAAGGAGCATGCTGATGCTGTTTACAAAAACTATACTGTGAATAAAACTCGTACTGATCTTTGCGGAGCTGTTGGGCTTTAGCTGCTGTTTTATCCGAAGCTTTAACGCTGATTAGTTTTTCGTGGAAGTAGTTGCGTTCTTTAAGGTCGGTTGCTTTGTTAAAAAATATTAGGTTTTCAAAATATTCGGCTTCGGGTTTTGAATGACCGATTACCTGCGAGACTTTTACCAGGCTTTCTTTGGTCAGCTCGCGCTTGCCGTGAATTACGTTGTGAAAAAATCCTTTATCACTGAATCCTGCCTTCTGGGCAAATGAGCCGTAAGAAAACGACGGCTGGGCTTTCTTTTTTCCTCGAACCAGGCAGCGAGGTATTTTCGATAATCGGTGTACTCGAAGACATTAGGCATAAGTGATCTGCCTCCTTACTTATAAATTTACACCAAAAATCGGACAAATGCAACCCCCTAAAAAAGAAAAGGTTTTCTTCTGAAAACGACAACAAACTGAAATAAGGTAGAAGCCCGGCGCAAAAAAGCTGAGAAGACATTTAAGGAGTTCCCCTTCCCCGCCAGACCGCCCCAACACCTCTTTTCTGCCGCAACGGAACAAGGTAGTTCCGGCCGCCTGCGCCGCTACGCGTCCGGTCGCCACGTCCGGCTCTGGCGGGGAATTAGGGGAAGCGGCAGTACCGCACTCCGTCAAAACGCTCCCGCGTACATCGTGTCCGCTCCGCGTTTTGCTCCGTGCGGCGAATCGCTTTTTATGCGCCGGGTAAGACTCTGATCACCGCCCCGTCCGGTTATTTTGATTTTTAGGCGGTGTGCAGCCCTGCAAAGAGCTTCCATTTACAAAAAGAAATGCAGACTAATATAATAGCGGAGGTAAACGTTTTTACTCTGGCTTCTGCGGCAGGATCGACAGGATATCGTATCCAGTGACGACCCGTTTTCCATCTGGCAGAATCGTATACACCCATTCGACACGCTCGCCGACATCGATGGACACACCAAGTACGGCATTTTTGACGCTTTGCGAATTGCTTCCGGGCGCCGGGATCCATTGTTTCATTGTGGCAGCTCCAACCCGGTTTTTTCCAGGGCGGCCTTGATTTTCTTCTGCCAGCTTTTAGACTGCTCGCCGATTATCTGGTGCAGCCGTTTAATATGGTGGGGCTTGCCTTTAAAGAACAAAAACATTCCTTGCGCGGTGAGCCGGTCTTTTTCGGCTTTTTCCTTGTTGGTTCTGCGTTGACAGACGATAAGTTTGTGGACCGCAAATACTTCGGGTTCGGGGATATTGATGGTAAGGTGCTTATACTTCAAGGGATAATGGTACGTCATCGGCAGACTCATGAAATGCAGTTCTTGCGCGGTGACGCCCAGTTCTTTAAAATGCCGGGTAACTTCGTCGGGTTTTGCGCCGGGGTCGGTTAAAAACTCGACTTTAAGCTGCGGATGATTGAATTTGTAAAGCCCGGACACCGGCCCGATCTCGAAGATAAAATCGTTCTTTTTCATGATGGCGACGATATCGACGGGCGGGTTCACTTTGGGCATCCGCCGCGGAATAAGAATGTCGGCGTCCATTGTTTTGGTTGCGGGGATTTCCTCCGGGTTGCCGTATTGATACCGGTAGAAATCCTGGCACCAGCTGCCGACTAATACCAGATACTTGAGAATGCCTGCATCCTGTAAATCACTCAGCACTTTGACAAGAAGGTCAAATTTTTCCACGCAGAGCCTTCCTCACGTCTTTGAGCGCTGATTTTGTTTCCTTGAGCAGTTTTTCATAGCGTCTTCTCTGGGCGATTTTATCCAGCACATCCTTTACTTTTTCGCTGTCCTGCGGCCCGATGTAGTCATGCACGACCTGGTCGCCGTCGCGGCGTTCCAGATAAAGATAGTTTTTTTTTCGCCTCTTGAGAATACGCGGCGTTCCCCTTGGCATGGCGGCGATGGCTTTGGTATAGCTGGCTTCGGTCTCGACGAGCCGCTCGAACTCTTCTTTGAGGACATGAAAAATGACGGCCATAAGAAAATCCTTGTTGTACTACAAATATAATGAACCGTGCGGAATGTAGCACAACACTATTTTAAATTTATGTTGTACTACAAAGACACTAATTAGCTGAATATGTAGCACAACATGAGCTGAGCTTGTCTGTTCTGGATTGCCTTGCAGGCGGTAAATTGGTTTATTCGTTATGGAGGGATATGATCGCACGGTCGATCTTCGGCATCGGAAACTCTTCAAGATAAAGTTCGGTGGCTTCCTTGAGATTGGCGACGGCCTCTGTTGTGGAATTGAGGTTACAGCGCCGCGTTAAACACCTTGGCAAACGAATCGCTGAGGTCCTCGATCACGATTTCCGTGCCGTAATAGCCCGATTTTATCCTGCCCTTTACTTTTGCAAGAAGCTGCGCGCGGTCCTCGGTCTGCATCTGCACGGCCTGGTCGCTTAAGGCGACCTGGTCGGCGCCGGTCATGGCTTTTTTAAGCACCGAGGCAAAATCGGCGGCCTTACGGCCAATACTTTTTTCGCCGTATGAAGAGTGATTTGGTAATGAAATGGGATTTATCATAATAATTTGTTGCGTCGTTAAATTTTATAACCGATAATAATTGCATAAACGAACCACGGTTAATTCGGAATAGGCAATACTTCGCATGCATATTCCGGGAGATAACTTTCCCTAATATTAGTATCGGCATAAGCGGGCATAACTTTAATAAAAAAACAAATTAATTAAATTTTTCCCTGCCGAATTCGCACTACTGAGCGGTGGGGCTTTAATCGCTTCCATGCTTGATTTATATTGTAATAATTTTTAAATAGTTAAAGCGTCTAATACCGAAAGGATGGCACTATGAAAGAGAAAGTTGCGGCCGTAATCGACGAAATAAGGCCCAATCTTCAGGCCGATGGCGGCGACATTGAGTTGGTGGAAGTGAGCGCCGATGGTGTTGTAAAGGTGCGGCTCCAGG
>JAQUMP010000114.1 GCA_028718065.1 Chitinivibrionales bacterium
GTTTTATTCGGGGCGGCTTGCCTTGCCTTTGCAATGCCGTTTCTCATAAAGCAATCAGGAAAATCCCTAAAGAACCGTTTGCATATATATGGAATTGCGGTTTGCGTTTGTGCGTTGCCTCTTCTGATTTGGAGCGATAATACTTGGCAGCGCTTAGCTGAATTTACAACCAGACCGGTTGGGGCTATAACTTCCGTTTCCTATCGGCTCTATTTTTTCGAGGCAATGTGGAAACTGTTTTTGCATCATCCGCTATGGGGCGCCGGTCTGGGCAATTTGGAATATTTAGGGATTCCCTTTTGGCCCGAGGCGTTTCGGCGAATCGCCTCTGCCTTTTATATCGTGGATAATGGACATTGCGAATATCTTCAGATATTGTGCGAGTTAGGTTTGGTCGGTTTTTTACTCACTATGATTCTCTGGATCGGTGCGGTGGTGCGGGGTGCAAGGCAGGTTTTTAAAAGCAAGGACAACCAAAGCTATGCAATGCTTATTATTCTTATCGCGCTTCTGCTCCATGCAGGCTATAGTATCGAAGCGCGCAGAATACCAACGTCGCTTTTGCTCTGGAGCGCGGTGGGCTATTTCTGGAAAACCCCTTTTTCTATGGCATGGCAGGCCATTTCGCCTGCCAAACGAAAATTAAGCGGCATTGTATTATTGGCGGTCCATTGTCTTTTATTCGGTTTATTTATTCAAATCATGTTGGGCGATTACTTTTTTCTTAAATCGGTGAATGCGATCAAGCGTGACGAAACCTCAGGTTCGCTATTGGTCAAAGCAATAAAAGTGTGTCCTTATAATGCGAATGCGTTTTATCAGTTGGCAGCTCTTTCTCTTAAGACAAAACAGTATAATTATGCCTTATCGCTTGCGGATCGTTTGGACGCAATAGCGCCTTATTTCTGGCCGACCGATTTCGTTCGGGCGTATAGCTGGTATGGTTTGGGAGATTATGGAAATTCTTTGCGGTATGCAAACCAACAGATAGCTAAAAAGCCAACCATGCTTGATTCTTATAAAATAAAAGTCCGGGATTATGCCATGCTTGACAGTTGTAAAAAAATGGAGTCACTTAAAGACAGCTTGCTTATCGGCATGCCAAAGCTCGAACGTGCCTACGAGGGATATTTAAAATCACCATCTCAGGCAGGGCTTAATTCCAATGGGCTGCTTGGTCGAGTTACATTTGCAATCGGGGCCAAAAGCATTGAGCATAATAACGGTTTTTATCGCCATCAGGTAATGCATTTGTTGTATGAACGATTGGAAAATCTCCGGATTATAAAAGAAACCACCTGTAGTCAGCCAACGCTCCAATTGCCTGCAAGGCGGTAGAGTATATGCTGCGGCAGATGCATGGAAATGCAGCAGCTCAAAGACAGTGTCTTAACGGGTTTTAACATCCCAAAGCCCAATCCCACTAACCGCGATAATCCATCATCGGTAAATCCCGAACTGCAAAGCCGTCAAAACAATTTGAATGCCATCATGCAGACCAAATGCGGGTCTTTTAAAATTGCGCCGTAAACCATCCCCATTATTTTAAGCCGCCGCATGCAAGGTGGTGCGCTTTCGTTTTGGAAGAAACAAGGCTCTTTTGCCGGTAAATTTATAATAGGCAATTCCTTTGCTGAATTGCCTGTATTATATTCTTTAACGAAGGAACTTTACCTGAATTCGCCGTTTTTCAAAAGGGCGCTTAAATGGGTTTTACGAAATTCACTCTAACCGAGCTGGATCGGCTTTCGAAAGACAAAATCGAAGACGCCAAGTCCCTTCTTTCGACCAAACGCTTTGCCGCATGTCATTATATCTGTGGTTATGCCCTGGAGCTGATCCTCAAATACCGCATCGCCAAGCAATTGAATTGGGCCGCGATTGACATAAATGACCATCCATTTCTTAAAGTTCATGACTTGGATAAACTTATAAAATACACCGGCGTTTTTGATAAAGTTCTCAAAATGCCTCAATGGACTACGTGCCGCAATTGGTCGGCTGAATCCCGCTATCAAGATGCGAATTCCATTTCCGAGCCGGAAGCAAAGAGAATGCTTATTTCTACCCAGGAGTTGGTATCATGGCTTTTAGCAAACTGATTAATATATTAAAACAGCTCATTTCCGCTCTCGAAGAGAAAGTCGGAAAGAAATTCGTGCTTAAATGTCTTATTGCCAAAGACCCCGATGATATTTCGTGGGAATTGGTTCTTTATGCTCCCTGGCTTGATGAAGACGAAACTAAAAGAGTTTCGTTTATTCTCGAAAATATTGTTTCTAAATTGGAATCTTCAGTGATTATTGATTTTTCGGGGATAATCCCGGTTGTTCACGAAAATGATATGATTCGAACATTGCTTGCAGCCCGCCAGAACGCCATGGGGAAGATAATTCTTGACAATGAAACCATATTTCAAGTAAACTATCCTTTTGCCAAAATGGTTATATTCCTCGATTAATTTTTCCAGGGCTCTCCGCCGCTGGAACTTCCTCATTTGACAGTCCCTATGAAGCGAAATAACCGGAAACACAAGAATGAAAGCGCCGAAAAATGGCCGACGATTACGGAGGCCGTCCGCGAATCGATACAAGATTTCGAAGGATTAGTTACGGAAACCAGGAATAGTTTTAATAAGCCGCCGTACAAAGACCCGGTCGTTGAAGAGGTCCGGAAAGTGCGTGAAAAAATAATGAAGGAATATGATTATGATCCGCATGCCTTCGGAAGGTTTCTTGCGCAACGGGAAAAAAGACATCGGCCAAAGCGTATAAAAACGACCCGCAGACAGGCTTTTGCCTTGGTGCATTAAGAAATTCCTCGGTAAATCCGGCTTGCCTGCAAAAATCGGCTCTCTGGCAATGCTCGGCAGATGCATGGAAATGCAGCAGCTCAAAGACAGTGTCTTAACGGGTTTTAACATCCCAAAGCCCAATCTCAATAACCGCGATAATCCATCATCGGTAAATCCCGAACTGCAAAGCCGTCAAAACAATTTAAATGCCATCATGCAAACCAAATGCGGGTCTTTTAAGGTTGCACCGTGAGCCGGCTCTGTTTTTATAGTTCTTTGTGCCCTCGTAAAAGCCCACGGAGCATGGATTTTAAGATCACAACAAAAATTGCCTTCCCTTTCCGGTAATGTATTTTATAACCAGAAGACAAAAGATAAATTGTTTTCCGAAATACAGATGATATTTCATGGATGAAGGAATGGTAAAATGATTATAGTGAAATCCGTCCATGGCGTTCCTATCCGGGTAACGCATGAACGCCTCGATCATATCTATGATCGCCATCCTGAAATGCGGGACAAAAATGATCTTATCATAAGTGCAATAGGAGAACCTGATATTGTGCAAGAGGGTGATTTTGGAACGCAAATGGGGGTCAAGGCCGTTCCCGGTGAAAAGCCGTCTAAATATATTATTGTTATTTACAAAGAGCTAAGCGCAGAAGACGGCTTTTTACTGACATCATATTTTACCCGCAAACCGGTAGAGTGGAGGAATGTTTTATGGAAACGATAAAGTTTTTAGAAAATACGAAGAACGTAAACTGGGACTACGACGATGAGGCGGACACTCTTTATATGAGCATGGGGCAGCCACGCGATGCCCTAAGCCTTGATGTTGGAAATGGAACAATCGTTCGCTACGACGAGCAATCGAAGGAAGTTGTTGGTATGACATTCGTTGGGCTGCGGGAACGGTTTATTAAACAGCTCAAGGAAGCGGCGTAGGAAATAAGGCAGTACCAATTCCTGAATGGATGTACCAATGGTTGCTCGAACAGCTATAGAGACGGCGCAATTTTACCTTAGGGTCGTACGCGAAAACGGCATCCCCGTTTCCTTCGGTGTATTGTTTGGCTCGCAAGCGCGTGGCACTGCGCATGAATATAGCGACATCGATCTGGTTGTGGTATCGTCGCATTTTGACGGTAAGAAAGACTTTGACGAAGTCAATAAGTTATGGCAATTGACCGCCAAGACGGATAATCGCGTAGAACCGGTCCCGGTTGGTGAACGGGAATGGAAAGAAGACGAATCCCGGGCGATAATTGAGATAGCTCGGCGAGAAGGACAAATTGTAGAAGTTTAAACCACACCCCGCCGCAGGAACTTCCTCATTTGATAGCCCTTATGAAACGAAATAAGCGAAAACACAAGAATAAAAGCGCCGAAAAATGGCCGACGATTACGGAGGCCGTCCGCGAATCGGTTTTTAATGCGCATGAACGAGGCGCCTTTTTATTGCCGGAATATCTTTCATTAATTGCAATAAAAGAAGCACCGGTTCAGGCACAAGGCTTCGTCCAATTTCCCAGCCCTGCAAGGTCCGTGGGGAAACATGAATCGCTTGCGCAAGTTGCGATTGCGACAATCCAAGTTGTTTAGAGCGAAGTTCTTTAAGTTTTATTGCCTTTTCATGGCGAAAATCTTCTATGCCTTTAAAGGCCATGGTCCGTTTATGGGTCTTGGTATCGATTCGCCAGGTCCGGAATTTGACCCGGGCGGCTTTAAAGTCGTCCCAATCCTGCGCCAGAGAATCGCTTTTGTTGGCGGATGTTTGCTTATTGATCATAATCTCCCCGCTTTATTTCATCGATAATGTTGGAAATGGTTTTCTTTTCCTTTTCAGTTAAATCACTCGCTTCGTTTTTAGAATAGGCCTTAAGAAGCCAGATAACTCCATAACTATCTTGCCAGTAATAAATTACACGGGCGCTGCCGCGTTTGCCCCGGTGGGGGAGGCCCATCCGTATTTTACGCGCGCCTCCGGTCTTGCGTACTAAATCCCCTTTTTCGGGACATTGACAAAGTTCAATTTGCAATTCGAGAAGTTCATTGTCCGTTGCAATTGCCGAGATGGTTTTTGTAAATTCTCTGAACTCGCGAAATTCAAGGAATTCCATGATTTAAATATACGCTAATTGCGTATGCCTGTCAAGGCGTATTTTCACCCTGGCAATGCTTGGCAGGTGTATGGAAATGCAGCAGCTCAAAGACAGTGTTTTAACGGGGTTTCCAATCCCAAAGCCCAATCCCAACAACCGCGATAATTTATCATCGGTAAATCCCGAACTGCAAAGCCGTCAAAACAATTTGAATGCCATCATGCAGACTAAGTGTGGTTCTTTTAAGGTTGCACCGTAAACAATCCCCGTTATTTTAAGCTGTGACATGCAGGACTGTCCGTTTTCGTTTTGGCGAAGCGGCAAGGCTCTTTTACTTGCAAATTTATACCACACAATTCCTTTGTTGAATCGCCGGAATTATATTTCTTGAAGAAGGAACAATACCGGAATTAAAGAACCACGTCCCCAAGAGTGAGAACGGTTTAAGCCATGCTCAAAAAAGAAAAAATACTCGCATTCATCAGCACGAACCGAAGAACGCTCGAGGAAAGGTATTTTGTCGAGAAGATCGCTTTGTTCGGGTCTTGCGCGCGCGATGAACAAACGGAAAAAAGCGATATTGACTTGCTGGTTACGCTAAAGAAAAATACGCCGGATATTCATGTTGTCAAGAGTGATCTCCGGGCTTTTTTCGAACAATATTTCAATTGCGCCGTTGATATCGCATCGGAGAAATACCTTAAACCATATTTACGCAACGAGATCTTGGCCGAGGCGGTTTATGCCTAAAGACCGTCATGCGTTGCTTGGAATTTCTGACGCTATCCAGGCAATTGACCAGTACACCGCCCCCTTTAGCTCTGCCGATGAGTTCTATGCCAAACGTGTCAATTTTGATGCGGTCTTAATGAATTTTATCGTTATAGGTGAGATGGTTGATAGGATTTCCGATGCCTTTAAAACCGCCCATTCCGAAGTTGATTGGGTGCAGATAAAGGGGTTGCGAAATATAATAGCCCACGATTATTTCGGAGTTGATGCTGAAGAAATTTGGCAGATTATTAAAAGATATCTTCCCTCCCTGAAGCAAACCGTTTCAATCCTTCTGAATTCTTAATTATGGCTTTCGGCAATTAATGATCCTGTCTCCCAGGGAGGTATCAACCTATGAAGAAAATTAATGCCGTCTTAATGGTAAGAGAAATACGAGACAAACAATACGAAGAGACGAAGAATTTAAAAGGCGAAGAATTAAAAAAATATTATTCGGGAAAAGCCCAGTGGGCCGTTAAACCAAATAAGGTTTCCTCAATTCAAAAAAGTTGATATCTAATGGAAACGGTACCATCGTTCGCTACAACGAGCAATCGAAGGAAGTTGTCGGCATGACATTTGTTGGGCTGCGGGAGAGGTTTGTTAAACAGCTCAAGGAAGTGGCGTAGAAAATAAGGCAGTACCAATTCCTGAACGGATGTACCAATGGTTGCTCGAACAGCTTTAGAGACGGCGCAATTTTACCTTAGGGTCGTACGCGAAAACGGCAACCCGGTTTCCTTCGGCGTATTGTTTGGCTCCCAAGCGCGCGGCACCGCGAATGAATACAGCGATATCGATCTGGTTGTGGTATCGTCTCATTTTGACGGCAAGAAAGATTTTGACGAGGTCAATAAGTTATGGCAATTGACTGCCAAGACGGATAATCGCGTTGAACCGGTCCCGGTTGGTGAACGGGAATGGAAAGAAGACGAATCGCGGGCGATAATTGAGATAGCTCGGCGAGAAGGACAAATTGTAGAAGTCTGAATATTCACCACGAAGAAATGCCCCCCACCGCCCTTGTTATAAATCCCTGGATAACCGACTTCAAGCTCTACGACGAGTGGATGCATCCGCTGGGGCTCTATTTTTTAATCTCGCTCCTGCGGCACAACGATTATTCGGTTTACTATTGCAACTGCCTCACGCGCGATGACGCAACGGCGTCCCACTCCGACGCAACCGGTCGTTTTGTATCTACAAAAATCATCAAGCCGTCTATTTACAAAGCAGCTCATCGTTATTATAAATGTTTCGGCATGCCCGAAGAGCAATTAACGGCATATTTAAAAACGTTACCCGGTATCGACGTGATATTTATAGGCTCCGCCATGACCTATTGGCTGCCCGGCGTTGAAAAAACAATCCGCACCGTCCGGGCCGTTTTTCCAACAACACCTCTTGTCGTGGGCGGAACTGCCGTGCGGCTTATGCCGGAATATTTACAAAGAATTTTTCCCGAAGTTCAAATATTTTCAGGCTCTCTTTTTAATCCGCAAGACCTTTCGTTATCGGGTACGGGTCCGCTTCGCCAATTAAGCATCGCCGGTTGGACGCCGGATTTGTCCGCCGTTTTCTCTCAGGTCAAATTTGCCGGCCACGGGCCGCTGATAACTTCGTTCGGCTGTCCCTACGCCTGTTCGTATTGCGCCTCCAAATTTCTCTTTAAGCGCTTTCTCCCCCGGCCGCAGGAAATAATCTTAAAAGAATTCGATGCGCTGGTGGGGCAATATCACGTGGACCACGTTGCTCTTTACGACGATGCGCTACTGCATAAGGCCGATGAGCATTTGTTGCCGTTGCTTGACAATATAATAAGGCGCAATTACAAAATAAGCATTCATGTTCCCAACGGCATGCATGCGGCCCTGATTGCGCCCGCAATCGCTCGCGCCCTGCGGGCGGCCGGGTTTAAAACCATCCGGTTGGGGTACGAAAGCGGCGCGGACATTCATAAAAAGCGCACGTGCAATAAAGCCGACAAAGAGGTAATGCGTGCGGCGGTTGCTTGTTTAAAAAATGCGGGATTTAAAGGTGACGAAATCGGCGCGTATGTTATGGCGGGATTGCCGGAGCAGATGTTGTCCGAAGTGATCGAAGAAATGGATTTTGTTTATAGGCTTGGCGTATTTACGAAGCCGGTGTTTTTTTCACCTGTGCCGAACACGCCCTTATTTAATGAATATACACAACAATTTCCGCAGATTATTTCCGACCCGCTCTGGCATAATGATACGTTTTTTATTGCTCAATTACCGGGATGGGATTATGAGTCTGTTCAGAAAGCTCGGGATTATGCGAAGTTGTTAAATTCTGGAATTTAAATTAAAATATTCTGGAAAGGGCTCGCCGCCCTTTAGATCCGGTATGGAAAATACTTATTGTAGTAAAAGATTATAAATGCCTATAGAGAGTGCCTATTTACAAAAGAGACCTCTTAATGCTTTAGTTATAATACGTATATTCTTTACGGGGTTTTAGGGGTGGAACCCCTACCATAATCTTTTTAATCTTATAGTTATTTGCTTCGCTATTTTCTTGAATGTATAATTAAAGTCTTAATGACAAACCATGCAGGAAAAAGAGGAGGGATTTATGATTAAATCGCTAAGATTAATGAGTATCCTATTAATAGGACTATTTGGAACAGGAAGAATTCAAGCAATAGAACCCGTAAATCCCCAAGCCAATTCTACATCAGACGAAATAATTTCCGAAGGTTCCGGGGAAGGCGCAAACGAAGCCGAGGCGCTTTTGGCCGCCAAGCGCGACGCCATCGAAAAAGGCATCGGGCAGATCCTGCTCTCCCAAACCGAAGTCGAAAATTTTATGGTCAAGCGCGACCAGATCATAACCAAAACCATCGGGTCGGTAAAAAGCTTTGAAGTTTTAAGCAAGACAAATGAGAACAGTGCGGTGCAGATGCGCATTAAATCGGTACTTCTGCGCAATGCCATGCGTCAGGATTTGGCGGCATTTCAAATTTTAATCGAATCCATGGACAAACCGCGCACCATGGTTATTATCGACGAGAACAACGTAGGCAATGCCGGGGCCGGCAATAACGCCGCGGAAACTGCCATTTGTAAATTTTTAAAGACGCCGTATGAATTCGACCTGGTCGATCCGCAGACCGTGGCCTCCATCAAGGCGTCGCAGGAGCAGACCGTTGCCGCGGGCGGCGATCCAAAAGCTATCGCGGCCGTGGCCGCCAAAACCGGCGCCGAGGTGGTTATTACCGGCACGGCTATAAGCCGCCGGGGCGATAATTTTATCAACCAGAACCTGGGCGGCATGGTTTCGGTGCAGGCTACGGTTATGCTGCGTGCTATTAACTGCACCCCCGGCCGCATTATCG
>JAQUMP010000115.1 GCA_028718065.1 Chitinivibrionales bacterium
TTTATATGGGCGATTTTAGCGTTTCTTTTTTTTGTTAGATCAGCAAAATCATCGATTACCTTTTTAAAGGTATCGAGTTTCATCATGCATGGCGCTCGGCCGGCCTTATTAAGGAGCTTACTGTCGCCTGTGGGACAAAATATGCATTTAAAATTGCAGGTATTGCAAGGGTCAATATGGACGCATAAGGGCACATCCAGCGGCAGCATTTTAAATAACGGTTTTTTAAACCAATACTTGTGCAGGGTCCGTTTTACCCGGAACGGGACTAAATGTTTCCCCGTATTGATTATTTTCCGAAAGGACATTATAAGCCTTTAATTGCTGTTTCTTTACGAAAATATATTACGGTTCGTTGCTTAAAATATGGCGGCGCCGGAGGCAGCGGCCCTGCGTAATAAAAAATACTTGCAAAACGGCATAAAATTAACCTATCTTGAAAATTAAAAAGGCGGCAATAAAATAAGAAAAAATGGCAAACCTAAAAAACAAATTAAAGGCTCCTTTGGTAAAGCCTGCCGAAACTGTAATATACCCCAAAAACAAAACGATCTTTTTTTTTGTTACGCTTGCACTCTCTTTTGCCGTAAATTTTGTAATATATCTTTTAACGCTGGCGCCCACCGTGACCTTTGAAGACAGCGGGGAATTTATCAGCGCCGCGTATAACCTCGGCGTCCCGCATGAGCCGGGATATCCGCTGTTTACCATGCTGGGAAAACTCTTTAGCTATTTACCAATAGGAACAATCGCCTATAGGGTCAATTTAATGTCCGCGTTTTTTACCGCGCTTGCGGGAATGCTTGTTTTTTATGCCACGGTCTTAATTATTGAAAATACTTTTCTTAAAACCTCTTTTTGGCAAAATGCCAGGGCCGGGAGCTTGAATCTTTTAAAATATTCCGTGGCATTATGCAGTTGCCTGCTGTTCGGACTGGCATATACCTCGTGGGAACAGGCCGTTATTACCGAGGTTTACGGATTGAACAGTTTATTTGTAAGCCTGTTTATTTTGCTGACGTTGCTTTTAGGCAGGCAGGAAACCTTGTCACAAAAGAAAAAATATTGCTATATACTTTGCTTTTCGCTGGGGTTAACCCTTACCAATCATACCACCTCATTAATGCTTATCCCGCTTTTCGGCGTTTATCTATTTCTTACTGAACGAGGCCTTTTGCTCGATGTTAAAATGCTTCTTAAATCGATTATGTTTTTTGTTCTGGGCCTGACGCCGCTATTGTATCTGCCGATTGCGGCGTTAAGAAAACCGATTGTTAACTGGGGCAATCCGGCGACTTTAAAGGATTTTATCTGGACCATAACCCGTCATCAATATCAGGATACGGGACCACAACAAACGCTGGAAACGTTTCTTCCGCAATTTATGGTTTATGTCAAGGAACTTTTAATTAAGCAATGGCTTCCTATTGTGCTGGCCTCCGCAATTTTCGGGGCGATAATGCTTTTTCGCAGGAACAAGCCATATTTTTTATTCAGCCTCTCTTTTTTGTTTTTTAGCATGCCGGTAACCACCTGGATGACGAATTTTGATGTTACCACGCCTTCTGTTGCCTTTGAGCAAAAGGCGCTGGTATCGGTTTTTTATATTCCCGCTTATTTGTTTTTAGCGATTCTGGCCGGAATCGGGATGTTTTATCTTGTGTCTCTTGTAAAGATTCGGAAGACCGCGATTTGCGCCGCCGTCGCGCTGGTCCTGCCGCTGGCCACGGCTGCCGGCGCAATCGCCAAAAATTATTCCGCATTAAACATGCATGCTTATTATTTTGCGCAAGATTATGCCGATAATATTTTTAATTCGCTGCCTAAGAATTCCTTGCTCTTTGTTAATTGGGACCCGTTTACCTTTCCGCTGATGTATTATCAGTTCGTCGAGCACAAAAGGCCGGATATTCTGGTGCTGGACCAACTGTTATTAAAGCGGAGCTGGTATGTGCAATGGCTTAAAGACCACTATCCCGCATTTGTCAAACCGTCGGAATCGGCCGTAAAAGCTTTTTTACAAGCGGTTGCGCCGTTTGAAAACAAAGCGCCTTATAATGGAGAAATCATCCAACAATGCTACATCGGCATGATAAACGCATTTATCGACAGTAAAATAAGCCGGGGCAATTCCGTTTATTTTGCCTATATTCCCGAAGCGGATATTTTAAGGAATTATCATCTTGAGCCCATATTTTCGGCCTATAAATACACTCAAAACACGCAACCGGATACGACCGTTAATGCATCCGTAATCAAGCTTGCAGGGTTTACGGATAAAAATGCAAATCGTGATCGTATGGCCGATTACATCCGTGGATATTACGGCAATCTCTACGGTCTTCGCGCCATGCAGTGCGCGACGCTGGGAAATATGGTTAAAGCAAAGGAATATTTTACAACGGCGCGAAAATTATTTGACGATACTTCGCAGCAGGCCGCTTTTATCGATCGGCAAATACTTAAAATTAAATAGTGACGCCCCGGAATTACCCGAGTTCCGCCAGGAGGTTGACCACGGCATCATGCACGGCGCGGACATCGGTTGCGCGCAGGTCGTAGCCATCGGGCGAAAAAACGATGCGTTCGGGAACGCAATAAGGACGCCAGCGGTTAAAATTATTTTTTTCGGTCCCATAAATCCCCACCACCGGGACGTTATGCGCCGAGGCCAGATGGATAAGGGAAGTGTCCGGCGATACCAGCGCCGTAAGGTGTTTTATAATTTCGTATATTGTCAATATTGAACAGGCGGGTACTGCTTTAACAAAAGAGAACTCCCGGCAGAATTCCCGGGCCCAGGCCGTTTGTTTACCGATGGAAAAAAGGAACACGGGCATTCCGGCCGGGCCGTTTGAAGGCTTAAAAAGCCGCAATAAATCCCGGTACCATTGGCGGGTTAATTGCCGGCCGATGCTTCCGGCCGAAAGATTAAGGCCGACGGCGCCGTGATTATCCGGATCCAGCCGGGCGTGGATTTTTTCGGCTTCCTGGCGGTGCTCGCCGGCGGTAACCAGCATCGTCCGGAACGGCCGCGGCAGTTTTTTTTGCAGGATGATTTCGGTTATGGCAAGATTGCGTTCGATAATATGTTCGTCGGTAAAGCGCACGGGGATATCATAAAACGGCTCCTGCAATTCTTTGTCCGATCCCATCAAACATGCCTGCGGGCCGCCCCACTGAAGGATAAAAAAATTGGTGCTTGACATACCCGGAGAAAGATCGACGATCACGTCAAAGCGTTCCCGGCGGATTTTCCGAATGAGCCCCAGGACCGTTTTAATATCATGAAAATTTACGTTTAAGAGAGTGTCTATGTTCGGATCGTGCTTTACGATAACGTTATTTTCCGGACTGCAGGCCACGGCGCAATGCACGCCGGGAATGGCCTGTTTGATCTGCTTAAAAATCAGCGAAGCCACAATCATATCGCCCAGCTTGCCCGGACGCAAAAAAAGTATTTTTTTGGGCAGCGGCGGGAACGAACAATGCCTGCGCCGGCGGAAAAAAAGGCGGTAAAAAAGCGGAAAAAAATAGAGACGGAAATAATAGCTATAACTGCTGTGCATGAATATTACAACTCCGCCTTGGATTTAACAAATTGCTCCGCCGCTTTGGCGATCTGCGCCGCAGTAAGGGAATTTATACCCTTGTCCTGAGCGGCGCGCACTTCGGCAAAGGGAACGCAATAGGGCCGCCAATAGTAGTTATACCGTTCGGGTGCGGCATAAAGCCCCACCACCGGTTTATGAAAAACCACCGCAAGATGAACGATGGAAGTGTCCGGCGAAATCACAAACCATGAATTTTCGACCACCGAGGCGATTTCAAAAAGATCGTCGGTTGCTTGGTATAACAATATTGAATTTCCGCCGCTGCCGCTCAAAACATCCCGCGCCTTTTTTAAGTCGTTTGGCGCATAAAGGATTAGGATCGGCACGGCCGATATTTTTCGCATTTCGCTGCAAACGGATGCAAATAATGCGGCGGCAATAAGATTTTTTTTCTCCCCGGCGGAAACGTTGAGCAGAATATATTTGTTTATCCCCAAGGCGACAAGTTTTTCCTGCGCGCGCTTGCGTGAACCGTCGGGGATGCGCAAAAAAGGATGATACATCCCGCTTTGATAAGGAAAACCGAACAGTTCCGCGGACATTCCGCAAACAAGATCGGTCATGGGCACGTTAATATTTTCCAGGTTTTTCGTGCAATTATAATAAAAATTGTAACGCGCATCGTATCGGCCGAACTTGACGCCGCGCGCAACCATAAGGTTGGCCATGATTCCGTTAAGGGTGGATTTATTCATAATCAGATTTATGCTGCAATCGTAGTGGTCCCGCCGGATTTTAACGACATTTATTAAAATCGATAAAAGGTTTTGGGCAAAAATATAGACTCGATCGACTTCGGGCATGTTCTGAATGAGACGGTGGTTATGTTTTCCCGCCACAACACCTATGACGCAGCCGGGAATATTGCTTTTGAGCAACCTGAAAAGAGGCGTAGTAACAATCATATCGCCGATTTTATCGTTGCGGAAAATCAGGATGCGCTTGATCGACGAGGCCGTTTTAGTATCCAGCGGCAGAGCAAACTGCCTGTTGTTAAAAATATGTCGGAGCACTCCCCGCCATAACCGGCGGTTCGCATGTTCAATGGATTTAGCGAATGAAGCCATACTGTTTGCCATCGATCCAAAAGATGCAAAGTTTACAAATAAAGTGCTGATAAATCCAGTTTGCTGTTTTTCACAATGCGCTATTGGACAAGCGCTTCAATTCAATCACTGTTTCGTTTCATTTTATTATAGTTCTTGATCATTTTTCCGAACGCCTTGTCCTTTTTGCGTTTTTCTAAATATGACATTTCGTAAAATTCGGATTCCTTTTTAAGTTTTAGGTAATTTTGATATTTTTCGGAATCGATTTTTCCCAGCTCAACTGCTTCGATTATAGCGCACCCTTCTTTATGAATATGGGTACAATCTCTAAAACGGCATTTAGCCCCATATAAAGAAATTTCTTCAAAGGTTTGTTCCAGTCCTTCTGCAATTTCAAAATTTCCAAGTTCTCTCATGCCTGGCGTGTCAATGAAGATGCTCCCGGATTCAAGACATATAAGTTGCCGCTTGACCGTGGTATGCCTGCCTTTGCCATCTTTTTCCCTTACTTCGCTCACTTTGAAACGGTCATCACCAAGCAATCTGTTGAGCAATGAAGTTTTTCCAACACCGGATGGTCCCAACAGACAATATGTTTTTCGAGGTTCGAGTTCAACAGACAACGATTCAATACCTCGATCAACAACATTGCTGATAAACACATTTTTGGTACTCGCCTTGGCTATCTGTTTTTGGATTTCGGCCAGTTCGGATGCAGACAGAAGATCAACCTTACTGATGACTGCCATTGGCCGTATCCCGCTTTCATTCAGCATGACGAGATATCGCTCTAAACTCTTGAGGTTAAGAGAATCTGCGGATTGCAAAATTAATCCGCAATCAATGTTGGAAGCGATGAGTTGAAATTCTACTTTTCTGCCCGGTTCCTTGCGTTTTAGCACGGTCTTTCGAGGCAGGATATTATGAATAATCGCGAAGGAATAATTATCGAGCGCTTGTACGACAACCCAATCGCCGATCGTTGGAAAATAAGTGCTGTCTTTTGCGGCAAATAATAATTTGCCGGAAAGTTCCGCCAACATCTCATGAAGGCCGTCGGCCACTCTAAAATTTCCTTTATTCACCTCGATTATTCTTGCCAAAGAAAAACCATTGAGAATGAAATTGGAATGAGCGGCACGAAACCATTCATTATAGCCTAACGATTCAAGTCCTTCATTTTTCAAATTGTTCTGCCTGTCAATTGTCAATTCCTATATTTCTTTAATTTCCTTAATGTGCTGTTGTGGTATAAATGACCTATAAAAGGGGCCTTCCAAGTTTATCATTAATCGCTCTGCAAACCGCGTCAAAGCGCTTTAACACATCCTCATTTGTAAACCGGCTGATTTCCAATCCATATAATGCAAGAATATCCGTACGTACAGCATCCCTTTTCAAACCATCGGTCGTATAGTGCTGACTTCCATCAAGCTCGATTATCAGGCTGCCTTCGGAGCAATAAAAATCCGCTATAAAATGATCGATTGGGCGCTGTCGATAGAATTTCATTTCATGGGTTCTTAGAAAGTCATACCAGAGTTTCTTTTCGGCCTTTGTCATGTCTTTACGCAGAATGCGGGCGTTGCCTACAAGAGCTGGATTGTAAGGCAGGGAATTTCCGTCCCATACCAACCCGCGTTTACGGACGTCGTCAATGCTAAAAAACGCCTTTCGATGCAGGACCCCACCGGCACTTCGTGCCACCTCCCCTGTTGATGCAACAGAAACCTCTCCGGCACTTCGTGCCACCTCCCCTGTCAGGGGAGGCTTATCTGAAAGGGCTCCCCTGGAAGGGGAGCTGTCACCAAAGGTGACTGAAGGGTTTCTTCGTGCTTCAAACATCCAGTCCCAAACGTTTCAATTTCCTGAATAATGTGATATTATGAAAAATTAGCCAAATAAAGCTACCTATCTCATTTTCCCTATATTATATCCGCGTTTAAATATAAATCGCTGATTACATAGCTACTGTATTTATAGTATGCTCCGTTGATATGGAAGAACCATATAAGCATAATATTGCAAGCCTTTTTAACTATCTCCGCCGATTTGCCCATATTGTATTTTAGAACAACAAAGAATGGAATAAGGCTTTTTTTGTTTTGCCGCTGATTCTTAAGGGAGGTTTCGATGGATTATACCGAAAGAATTTCCTGCAACCCGGACATTATGTTGGGCAAACCGGTAATTAAAGGAACGCGGATCCCCGTCGAAGTGTTATTACGCAAGCTATCCGAGAGCGCGACATTTGACGAATTGCTTATGGCATATCCGCATTTGAAGCGGGAGGACATCCTGGCCGTGCTTTCGTACTCTGCCGATGTTATAGGCAAGGAGGAAATGATTGTTTCCTGAGCTCCTTGCCGATGAAAACGTCGACATCCGCATTGTTCGGCATTTACGCGAATCCGGATTTTCAGTCGCCGCAATTCAGGAAAAATGTCCGGGCAGCAGCGACAAAGATGTGTTGAACATTGCCAGAGAAAATGGCCTTCTCCTTGTCACGGAGGATGCAGACTTTGGCGAAATGATCTTTTCGCATAAACTCGCAAATATCGGTGTGGTTTTTCTTAGGTACCACGTTATTGAAAGAGAAGAAATTACAAAATCATTAATTGACATCCTGCAGAAGCATGGTTATTCCCTCCGTACCAAATTCACTGTCATTACAATTCATAAAATTAGAATACGCGATCTCTAAATTGGGGTTGCGAACAGTGCATCACGACAGCCCTAGTCGGTGCATTTTCCTGAATAAAGTGATATTATGAAAAATTAGCCAAATAAAGCTACCTATCTCATTTTCCCTATATTATATCCGCGTTTAAATATAAATCGCTGATTACATAGCTACTGTATTTATAGTATGCTCCGTTGATATGGAAGAACCATATAAGCATAATATTGCAAGCCTTTTTAACTATCTCCGCCGATTTGCCCATATTGTATTTTAGAACAACAAAGAATGGAATAAGGCTTTTTTTGTTTTGCCGCTGATTCTTAAGGGAGGTTTCGATGGATTATACCGAAAGAATTTCCTGCAACCCGGACATTATGTTGGGCAAACCGGTAATTAAAGGAACGCGGATCCCCGTCGAAGTGTTATTACGCAAGCTATCCGAGAGCGCGACATTTGACGAATTGCTTATGGCATATCCGCATTTGAAGCGGGAGGACATCCTGGCCGTGCTTTCGTACTCTGCCGATGTTATAGGCAAGGAGGAAATGATTGTTTCCTGAGCTCCTTGCCGATGAAAACGTCGACATCCGCATTGTTCGGCATTTACGCGAATCCGGATTTTCAGTCGCCGCAATTCAGGAAAAATGTCCGGGCAGCAGCGACAAAGATGTGTTGAACATTGCCAGAGAAAATGGCCTTCTCCTTGTCACGGAGGATGCAGACTTTGGCGAAATGATCTTTTCGCATAAACTCGCAAATATCGGTGTGGTTTTTCTTAGGTACCACGTTATTGAAAGAGAAGAAATTACAAAATCATTAATTGACATCCTGCAGAAGCATGGTTATTCCCTCCGTACCAAATTCACTGTCATTACAATTCATAAAATTAGAATACGCGATCTCTAAATTGGGGTTGCGAACAGTGCATCACGACAGCCCTAGTCGGTGCATTTTCCTGAATAAAGTCGCCTTATGGATCCCCAGCTTTTCGGCAGTCCGTAGTTTGTTGCCGTTGTTATCGGCGAGAACCGCGGTCAGGTACTGTTTTTCGAGTTCGTCAAAACTCCCCACCTCGGCAAGGCGCGCGCCGCTTTTTTCGGGTAAAGCCGATTTTATTTCCGGCGGCAGATGCGCGGCCTCCAGCGTTTCGCCTTTACAATAAATAAAAGCGTGTTCGATGCTGTTTTCGAGTTGGCGGATATTGCCGGGAAAATCATAAGCACAGAGAGCGTCGAGGGCGTCGCTCGCGATTTCCCTGATGGATTTATTGTAGCGCGCATTGAACCGTTCTAAAAAGTGTTCACATAAAAGCGGGATGTCGCTGCGGCGTTCCCGCAAAGCAGGCACCTTGATCGTTAAGATATTAATGCGATAATAAAAATCCTCCCGGAAACGGCCCTCTTTTACCAAGACGGGCAGGTCCTTGTTCGTGGCGGCGAGAACGCGCACATCGGCTGTTACGGAGTGCGTATCGCCAAGCGGTTCAAACGTTTTCTGCTGGAGCACCCGCAAAAGTTTTGCCTGCATTGCCGCGGATATGTCGCCGATTTCGTCTAAGAAAAGCGTGCCGCCCTCGGCCAACGCGATTTTGCCGGGTTTGTCTTTTTTCGCATCGGTAAATGCGCCGGCCTTGTAGCCGAAAAGCTCGGATTCCAGGAGCGTGTCCGGCAGCGCGC
>JAQUMP010000116.1 GCA_028718065.1 Chitinivibrionales bacterium
CTCCAGCAGGCTCTCCGGCAGGGCGGCGCAGCTCACCGCCATGAAGGGCCTCTCTTTGCGATAGCTCTGAGAATGGACGGCCCGGGCAACCAACTCCTTGCCGGTGCCGCTCTCCCCGGTAATGAGTACGTTGACGTCGTTGCCCCCCAGTTTGCGGATAAACTCAAAGACCCGCTGCATGGGTTTGCTGGTGCCGACCATGAGGAAATTTTCGGTGCTTTTAAGGCCGTCGGGGAGCTCGCGCCGCTCAACCGCTTCAAATCCGAGCAGGCGGCAGGCGCGCTCGATGATGATTTGCAGGTAAGAAATATCCACGGGTTTGGCAAGGAAATCGAAGGCGCCTTTTTTAATGGACTGCGGCCCCAAGCGCTCGGCGGTGTTGGCGGTAAGCACGATAATCTTGACAGCGCGGTTTTTGGCCATGAGCGTATCGATGATCTCAAGTCCGCGGTCGGGCACGTTGTCCAGCCCCATGTCAAGGCATACGACGGGGGGCTGCGCTTCGTCAAAAACCTTCAGGCAGCTCTCCAAGGAGTCCGCCTCAAAAATTTCGAAGTGTTCAATGAGCGCCCATTTAAGCTGTTCCCGCAACCCCTGATTGTCTTCCACCAGTAAAACTTTGGTTTTGGTCATAAGCGTGTCCGTTGGTGTTTTTTCATAACAAAATGCAAAAGTCCGTGCCGCGGCCCACTTCCGAGCGGCACAATATCTTGCCGCCCATTTTTTCTATGAGCGTTTTGCACTGGTAAAGTCCTATGCCGATCCCCTTGTCTTTGGTAGTCTCAAAGGGGTGGAACAATTTGTTTTCCATGAACTCGCGCGTCATGCCCCGGCCGGTGTCCGAAACCATGATAAAAACCTTGAAGGCCTTAAAAAAATCATCGCCGGAATTAATCAGGCGCCGCAGCTCCGGGGGCGCGGGCGCAAGCGGGCCGGTGGCGAGGGTGAGGTCGCCTTTATTGTTCATGGCCTCGAGCGCGTTTACCACGAGGTTCTTAACGGCATAAAAAAGCGAGTCGCGGTCGCCGGGGATTTCAGGGCATTCTCCTTTGTTAAATTTAAAGCGGACCTGCTCCAGGGCGCCGGCGCCGGTATTCAGGACCGCCCGGTCGATGACCGCATTAAGGTCCAGGCGCTCCATTTTCATGCCGTCGAGTTTGGGCGGCGATTTAAGTTTTTCCACGAGGGTTTGCAGGTTGTCAACGCAACTGCCCAGCGATAAGCCCAGGCTTTTCTGGAACTGCGGATTGTTTATGTTTTTGGCGGCGTTCTGCACCAGGAGCGAAAGCGTGGAGGTCTGGTTTTTTATGTCGTGGATGATAAACGACGAAAGATGCGAAAACGACTCAAACTGCTTGCGTTCCACGCGCTCCGTGAGCACCTTGTTTTTAAAGAGCACGTCGCCGATGGCATTGGCGAAAACCTCAATCAGGGCCCGGTCTTCGGCGTCTATTTTTGCCTTTGGCCGCAGGCGCAACGCCAGGACGCCGAGAAGTTGATTGCGGTTGGTTATGGGAAAGAAAATGTCGGCTTTAATCGGAAGGTGTCCGGTCTCATTGCCGCCGGCGACGCCGGTATCGGCGGCCTTGTTTTTGAGGGCTTCTGAGGCCAGCGGAGCCTGGGTGCGGTTCAACTCGTTTACTAAAAGAGAGTCACTCCTTATTACACAATGCGAAACGGTGGCGCTTTCCTTGTTCTGGTGCATGTACAAATGGCCGTCGGCGTCGTTTACCAGAAAAATATAGGCGTCGTCGGCGGCCACGGAGTATTTCATGTTTTCGATTATTTCGGTAAGCGTGTCGTCAACGTTTTCACCCGTCATATAGGAACGGTGCAGGTTATAGAACTGTTCGCGGTAATCGTATTTATAAGAATAAAAGTAATTGTTTATAAAAAAGGAAATGCGCTTGCGCATGTCGCCCGAACCGATCAGCAAAAGCGCAAAGAGACAGAGCGAGAAAACGGCCAGGGTCTTTTGAAAGTAGCTAAAGTCAAGATTGAGCCATTTAAAAACCATCGCCGTACAGCCGATCCCCAGGAATGCGGCGCCGCAAAGAAAGAGCGAAACCGTGGAATACACGGCATTGCGCGGGACATTCACGCGTTCGCTTCCAAGCCGGTAGCGCACTAATCCAAGCAGCAATACCGGGTAGCTCACGCCATACACGACCGTAGCCAGGTCAAAGTTGCGCCGGAAAATAAATTTATACAGCAAAAGATGGCTTGCTGAGTAAACCTGAAAAACAAGGATAATGGCAAGGGCGATAAAGCAGAGCCGGGCGATTTTTCTCTGATACGCGGCGGCAAAACGGTAGGTGTTTTCGAGCAGAAAGAGGGTATACAGGACCAGCCCGATCTGGACAATGACGAACACGGTGGCAACCGTGTTTAATTTAAGGACCGCGATTCCCCCAAAATCAACCAGGTCGGTCATGGGTACGGCCGCGATCGCAATTAACGCAATTGTTCCCAGAATCCTTATCGCCGCCGAAGCCGGAAAAGAAGATTTTTTTAGGACGGACGATACGTTAAAATCCCCCCTCTTTAAAAAATGTCGCACCACTTCGTGCAGTAAAAAGGTGGAAACCATGGAAAATGCAAGAAACAGCCGTAACGGCAATCCATCGGCAGCGGCGAAGTCGGTGTTTATAAAGAGCGCCGAACCCGATAAAGAATAGAGCGGAAAAACGACCGCCAGCGCATAGAGCGGCAGCGCCAGCCCAAAACGGTAGCGCCGGAATTGAATAAAAAAACAGAGGGCGATGTTTACAATAAGCGATATTGCTATAAAATAATAATAGGGCATGATTTGCAAAATGATAAGTTAAACCGGTGCAATGAATTTTTAGAGGTTCCCTTCAGCAAAATAAATCAGACCTGTTATAATGTGTAAAATTTTCCGGCGCCCTTTTCTTTTGGTTATAAATTGTTATGCAATTATTTTTTCATGCAAAATAACCGAGGGCGGACCGGGCAAGGCTTGCGCAAGGGCAACAATGGACCAGCATCAGCTTTATAATGAAATGCTATCCCTGATTTCGCGCGGTTTTGGACCGCTGCCCGATAAACCGGGAGAAACCGCCGAAAGCACCCTAAAAGCGCTCTGGCATTGCGCCGCGGGTTTTCCGCTCACGGTCGAAGAGGCCGAACAAAAACCTCTCGGCATGCTCGATGCGGAAAAAATCGGCCATCTGCGGGAGCTCATCGGGCAGCGGCTCAGGGGCGCGCCGCTGGCGCATCTTACTAAAAGGCAATCGTTCATGGGCATAAGCATGCTTGCCGGTCCCGGGGCGCTCGTTCCAAGAAAAGAAACCGAGCTTATAGCGGCCGCCGCTTTTAATTTGACCGGACTTGTCATAGCGGAAAAGGGTTCGGCGCTGGTTATGGATTTGTGCACCGGTATCGGCAATATCGCCTTGAGCATAGCCCGCGCGCACCCCGCGGCCCGGATTTATGCCTCCGATATTTCCGAAGAGGCCCTTACGCTCGCCCGCCAGAACCAGGACCATTGCGCACTGCAGGGGAAGGTTGATTTTCGGCAGGGCGATTGTTTTGCGCCTTTTGAACACGACGATTTCCGGGGAATGGTGGACGTGCTTATTTGCAACCCTCCCTATATTGCCTCCAAAAACGTATGCCGGATGCCGGAAGAAATAAAGCGCTATGAACCGGGTATGGCTTTTGATGGCGGACCGTTTGGCGTGAGCATTATTTATAATGTAATTAATGGGGCGCCCCGCTTTTTGCGCGCGGGGGGGTGGTTGTGCCTGGAGGTTGGACTGGGCCAGGGGCGCATGCTGGAGCGGCTTTTGAAAAAGAACCAAAGATTCCAGAATGTAAAGACCGTTGCCGACCCAAAAGGGGAAATAAGAGGGATTGTGGCCGAGGCGGCGGGGATCTTTATGGGTTAAATTCCCCGAAGCGGGGCGAACGGCTTTAACTCACCCTCTCGGCTTCGCCGTTTCCCCCTCTCTCGCGAGAGAGGGGACAAAGGGGGTGAGTTACTTCCAAAAAAAAAGGAACTAAAAATGGGTCTTAGCGAAAACGAAATAAAAATAGCCATACGGCGATTTCTGGAAACCAATTTTTTCCTGCCGAACAATGCTGCCGGCGTGCTGGACAATGATTCGTTTCTGGAAAAAGGGATTGTAGATTCCACCGGCATCCTGGAGCTCATTGGGTTCATTCAGGATGAATATAAATTCGAGGTGGTTGATGCGGAGATCCTGCCCGAGAATATGGATTCCATCGCTCATTTAACGGCCTATATTCTTAAAAAAGCGCGGGGAATTCCCAAGGAGTCTTAGGGTGTAGAGCTCTACTTGGATTATCCATCCTGTCTACATGCAATCAAAATGGTTGTACTTATACCAGTAAGTAACTTTTTTAGTAACATACTGGATATTTTATGCAGTCGCCACATCCTTCCAGTGCTGTAAACTTTTTCGACAAGCAGGGCAATTTTTTACAGATATTATTCCCAAAAAACCAAAAATGCTTATAACGGGGTTAATGACTCACCAGTATAAGACATTGATAATACTTATAGTTCATCTTGCTGTTTTAAAACATATTGTTTTTGGCATAATAATTGATGCATATATCATGAGTAAGTTTTTCAAAAAGCAAAAAAATTTTAAAAAATATAAACAAACAGTTCTGGAGGAAAAGATGAACAAATTTTTAGCGGGATTGGTTGCAGTAGGTGCGATGGCGAGTTTGTCGTTTGGTGATGTAATAACTTTGTCACCCACGCCGTCCAATATTGGCAGCCTTAACGAAGGCGAATCTTATGCATGGAACATTACCACTCTTCCCGTTGGCGTTTCTTATCAATCAGCCGAATTGGTCATTAACAATTTGAGCGAGTCTTTTGGAACTCCAAATGCGCTCTTTGTTCATTTACTGGCAAACCCTGTCCACGGTCCGAAGTGGTGGAAAAACAATGGCTCGCCCGATGTTGTTTATACCGAAGATGCCCTTGGAATGCCTCCCTTAACTGATGATTTTAATCTTTTTGGATTCACGAATATTTCATTAGTAACCTACAACAACATAACAACGCCGGTTACGGAAACATGGGATTTTACCGGTTCTCAGCTTAGCACTCTAAACTCCTATGCGGCAGACGGAAAAATTGCCATTGGCTTCGATCCGGATTGTCATTTTACGAATACGGGAATTACCTTAAAGCTTACAACGGTTCCTGAACCCGGGATGCTCACGGTGTTGGGTCTTTCTCTGCTTGGCCTCCTTGGCCTTGCCCGCAGAAAAAAATAGTTTAAGCCCAAAAATATTTTTTGAGCATTAAAGGTCGTTCAAGTGAACGGCCTTTTTTATTTTATATTTCGTCCAAAATTTATTCTTCGCGCGCCCCCGAACCCCCGCAAAGGGTCAAAGAAATTAAGAAATGAAAAAATACCGGCCCCTGATAATCCTTGTTTTTTTTCCGGCCTGGTTTTTTTACTCCTGGAAAATCGAACCGAATACTTTACATATAAGGAACATCCCGCTCAGCGCTCCAAAAATAAAAAAAGATTGCTGCCTGGTGCTCATGGCCGATTTGCATATTCCCTTGTCGGCCGCGGTGGAAAAATCCCTGCAATGGCAACTGGGGCGGATAAAGCCCGACATCATTCTTATTGCCGGGGATTTTACCTCATATCGCGCTTCGGCCGCTTCGGCTTTCCTTTTGCTGAAAAAGATGTCCGCCTATAGCAAAATTTTTATGGTGAGGGGAAACACGGACCTTTGCTGCAACCAACGGCAATGCCTCTATTGCACCTATCGTTATCCGCAGGACCGCCTGGACCAATTGCCGGCTACGATTCTCATGAACCAAACAAAATATTTGCCCGAATTTAATATTGCCCTTTTCGGCGAGGATGATCCGGTAACGCAGAATGATAATCCGGGCCTTATCGATTCGGCGCAAGCTTCCCGGTTTAATATCTGCCTTCTGCACAGCAATTATAAACTTGTTAAGCGCCCGGTGGGCAACCTTGACCTTATCTGTTCCGGCCATTCGCACGGCGGGCAGATTTTCTTTCTTAAGCCTCTGGCAAGTTTTTTCGACCGGGCCGTTGACAGACGATTTCTTGCCGGGTTATATGCCTACCAAGGAAAGCCCATGATCGTTACCAGCGGCATCGGCATGAGCTTTTTACCCCTGCGGTGCGGCGTGGCGCCGGAGATTGTGGCGGTGAGGTTGAAGAGAAAATGAACAACCCCGAAGCAGAGCTTCGAGGAATTATACCCACAGTGATTAAAAATATGATTCTGCTCAAGGTTCTTAAATTCTTTCTTTTTTTCCCCCTTGCCCTTTTCGTGTTTTCCTGCTCCTCGCCGGTTAAATTCCCGGTGAACGACTTCAGCAATCCCCAAGCCGTTAATTTGCCGCCCTGGGAGTGCCATCAGATTTACGCCGTTACATACGATTCTCTCCTTGGTAAATCATGCCTCGAGGTTGCGGCTTATCCCCAAAAGAAGTTCCCGGGTATAACGCTTGATTGGCTTTCCGGAAATTGGAGCGGCTACAGGCGCCTTGCTGTTACGGCGCGCGTTATGGGGCATGATTCCGTGCCTTTTTACATCAGCGTCTGGGACGGTCGCGGCGAGTATATAGGCAAAAACCGTTTCCAGAAATCTTTTTACCTTACATCCGGCTGGACGCAATGCGATATAGCGCTTGACCCGGAATTGATTTTACGCAACAAAAAGAAAATGGATTGGCATCATGTCCGCATGGCGGTTTTCTTTACCGATAAGCACTTTGATCCGACGGTATTCAGGATAGAAAAGATCGGTCTTTATTAGATCCCGTGCCTGATGGATGCGGCGGGGCTGTTTTTAAATAAAGATTGAAATTGTATTACAAATATTATATATTGTATACATGATTGCGCTGATCGCCGACGCTTCGCCCTTGATATTGCTTGCCAAGCTGGCCATGCTGGAAAAGGTGTGCCAAAGTTTTAGAATAGTTTCTTCCTCTAACGTGATTGGAGAGGCGACCCGGAAGAAAGATCTCCCCGACGCTTTACATATATCTAATCTTGCGATAGCCGGTGCTATTCAAATTAAAACCGTTGATGGCACGCATGCGCGGAGGATGCAAAACACCTGGAATCTTGGTTCGGGAGAAGCATCGATATTTGTTTTGGCCGCTTCGGGCAATGATATGCTGCTGATCGACGATTATGCCGCGATTGCGGTTGCGCGAGCCCAGAATAGAGCGTATCTTACAACGCCGGTGCTGATTTATGAAATGGCCAGGAGAAGGTTGATAACAAACAGCCTTGCCCGCGAAAAGCTGATAACGCTAAAACAATTTGCCTGGATTTCAGACGAAATTATCGACACGGTCCTTTCCTGGCTTGGTAAAAAGGAGTAATTATGATATTAACGGTACGGATAGAAAAGCAAGAAAAGAATCGACTCGAAGAATTCGCCCGGAAAAAGCGCCTTAACCGCACGCAAGCCGTCAAAGAGTTGCTGGAAAGCGGCTTTATGCTGTCGCAATTGCAGGAATATAAAGAAGGCAATCTTTCATTGGAACGTCTTTCGGAAGCCTTGGATGTCTCGGTGATCGAAGCATTGAGTCTAGTCGGGCGTTATAATGCTCATCCGCGAATGCCTCGCGATTATATTTCCGATGCACGGGAGTTTGCTCAAAAGTTACAAGAAAAATAGTTTTCCTAAAAAATTTGCCATTGGCAATGTTTTCCAACCTAAAATCTTTTTTTAAATCCGCCGGTTTATTCGCGCGCATTTGCGCCGTTGCGGCCGTTCTGGCGTTTGCCTATATTGCCGGCGACGGCCTTGTGGTTCTTATAAGTCAATGGATGCGGTTCGATGAATACTGGCGCTTTTTAATTGTCCCCATAAGCCTCTATTTACTCTGGTTAAAAAAAGACGAGCTTAAAATTGTTGCCGTTAAACCCGCCCTGCTGCCGGGCGCGCTCATAACCCTTATCGGGTGTTTGGGGTATATAGCCTGGAAAATAACCTTCGTGGATTTTTGCCTTGAGCTCGGTCTTTTTTTCTTAGTCGCGGGTTGTTGCATTCTGGTACTGGGGTTGCAACTTACCAGGCACGTATTGCTGCCGCTCTTGTACCTGCTGTTTATGACGTCGCTCGTGGAAAGGGTAATGGGATTTATTTCTATTTACCTGCAACATATTTCCGCGATTTTTTCAACAGGGGTTTTAAATGCATCCGGCTGGACCATTATCCGCCAGGGGCGGTTTTTGCGCCTGCCATCCATGGTGTTGGAAATCGCGGCGGCGTGCAGCGGCACCAAACAGCTTACGGCCCTTATGGCCTTTGCCGTGCCTCTTGCATTTTTACGCCACCGCCTTTTTTGGACAAAGACCGTTCTGGTATTTATGGCCTTGCCCATTGCCGTTTTTTTTAATATTGTCAGAATAATCCTGATTGTAATGTGGAATTACAATACTCCGCAACAGTATGTCCATGGTCCGCACGATATCCTGCTGATTCCGGTAATTTATCCTTTTGCGCTGCTGATACTCTATCTTTGTTCGATATTCTTAAACAAATTCGAAAAAATTAAAACCGCGCGGACGGCATTGCCCCATCTCGTCTCCGGAAGCGGAGAAACGCGCCGGTCATTTTTATTTGCTCCCTTGCTCATTGCGCTGCTGTTGTTGGCCGGTTCTCTGGCGTCGGTATTCCTTTTAAGCCCCAGGCCGGTTTATCTAACGCATTCGTTAAGCGACTTTCCTTTGGTTATGAATGGCTGGACCGGCAAAAGTTCCCCGGAAAAAACAATTTCGTTTTACCTGGGAAAACCGGACGCGGAATTAAACCGGACATACAGCGACCCGGCAGGTAACGAGGTAAAACTTTATATTGCCTATTTTGCCGACCAGAACACCGGCAAAAGAATCTTTAGCGAGCAGGGAGCTGTTTTAGAAGGCAAGAGCGGCATGGCAAATCTTCGACCCGATTCCGGCGGCGATTTAACTATAAAACAAATTACTA
>JAQUMP010000117.1 GCA_028718065.1 Chitinivibrionales bacterium
TACGACCAGTTCCGCGTCACGGTCATGATCGACTACAAGCATCCGGCGCTCGGCGCCCAGCATACGACCCTGGTAAGCCTTAACGATTATGTCAAGGATTTCGCGCCCGCGCGCACCTTTTGTTTTTTGTCGGAAATCGAAAAACTGCGCGAAGCCGGGCTCATCAAGGGCGGTCGCCTTGACAATGCGGTCGTGGTGCAGGACGTGGAGCTTACCGCGGAGCACATCAGCTATATGCGCAACCTGTTCGACTGGAAAGGGCCCATCGAGAGCGGCGAAAACGGGTTTGTCAACAATACCAAGCTGCGCTTTACCAACGAGCTCTGCCGGCACAAAGTGCTGGACCTCATCGGCGACTTTTACCTTTTGGGAAAACCGCTTTTAGGCCACATCCAGGCCGCGCGCGGCGGGCATGCGGCCAATATCGAAATGGCCCGCAAAATCCGCGCGGTCGTCAATAAACAAAGCCATCACAAAAAAGGCTCGCGCGAAAAATTGCCGGTGAGCCTGGAGCAGATCCGGGAGATGCTGCCGCACCGCTACCCTTTTCTGCTTATTGACAAAGTAGTAAAGATCGAACCGGACAAAAGCATCGTCGCCGTTAAAAACGTCTCCTGCAACGAGCCGTTTTTTCAGGGGCATTTTCCCGGCAATCCCATCATGCCCGGCGTGCTGCAGGTGGAAGCCATGGCGCAGGCCGGCGGCATTATGGCCCTGTACGGCAAAAAAGTCGGCCGTGAAATGCACATTCTTTTTTTAGGGGTCGACAAGGTCCGCTGGCGCGGCATGGTGCACCCGGGCGACGTGTTGCGCATCGAATGCGAAATGCTGCAAAACCGGCGCATGACCATTCGCTTTGCCGGCAAATGCTTCGTGGAAGATCAATTGGTGTGCGAAGCCGAGCTCATGGCGATGCTCGGTAAAAAAGGCGGCCAGGAGCCGCAAGCATGAGCGCCAAAATACATTCTACCGCGTTAATCGATCCCTCGGCGCTTTTGGGCAGCGAGGTTTCGGTCGGCCCCTATTCCGTAATCGAAGGCAACGTCCAAATCGGAGACGGTTGCACTATCGGTCCGCATGCGCTGATTGGCAGCGGTACGCGTCTCGGCAAAAATTGCGCGGTGTTTCATGGCGCGGCCGTGGGCGGTATTCCCCAGGATAAAAAATTTTCGGGCGAAGAATCGCTCCTCATCATAGGCGATAATACCACTATCAGGGAATTCGTAACGCTCAACCGTGGCACCAGCGCGCTCGGCAAAACCGTGATCGGCAGCGATTGCTGGATCATGGCCTACTGCCATGTTGCTCACGATTGCATTCTCGGCAATCATGTAACGATCTCCAATGGGCTCGGCATGGGCGGCCATGTTGTCGTGGGCGATTACGTGACCATCGGCGGCATGGTGGCAATCCATCAGTTTGTGCATATCGGCGATTACGCCATTATCGGCGCGACTTCGTATTTAACCATGGACGTCGTGCCGTTTGCTTTGTGCGGCACCGGGCCGGTGCGTGTGGCGGGCATCAATAAGGTCGGGCTGGAGCGCCGGGGTTTTGACGAGGAGCGGCGGCAGAACATTAAGCGCGCCTATAAAATCCTATTTCGCCGGGAGCTCACCCTGGATGTTGCTTTGCAAGAAATAGAGCATGAATTTCCCGGTAATCCCGATTGCAAAAAAATTATTGACTTTGCGAAAACATCCGAGCGCGGTTTGTTGCGGATGTAAATTCCCCTTACGGCAAAACCACCATTCCCGGAACCTCGGAAATCCCCTTTTTTAACGCGATCGCAACCGAAAGCCCCAGGGCCAGCGCCGTGCGCTGGTCCACCCCGATGCCGTAGGCGTCTGTGGTTTGCACGGGAAGGGGATCGAAGTAGGTTTTTAGGTAGTTGAGCAGGGTGGCATTGTGCGCCCCGCCGCCCGAAATCACGATCGCCTTGGGCGGCGCCTCCGATTTATAGAGCCGCTTAAAACAATCAAAAATCGCTCTCCCGGTGAGCGCCGTGATGGTCGCTACCCGGTCGGCGGGCGCGCAATTGTCAAGAGCTGGATGCGAGCTCAATTCCTGGGCCACGGCCAACGAAAAGCTGCGCGGCGCCTCAGACGCAAACCAGGGGTGTTCGCCGAGAACGGCAAGGCGCTCGGCCAGCACCGTTCCGGATGCGGCCAGCGAGCCGTCGCGGTCAAAACCCGGTTCCAAACCCGCAACCTCCGCGGCGCTGTTTATGCAGCAGGTGCCGGGACCGCAGTCCGTGTCCGCAATCAGGCGCCCGGCGGCGCCGTCCACGATGGTCAGGTGCGCAAAAAGCCCTATATTTACAAACGCTACCGTGCCGCCGATGCGCCGGGCGATTTCCACGTCGCCCGCGGCGGTGGGCAGGGCGCCGCCGCCGCCCGATAAAATATCGGCCCGTAAAAACCCGCTGAATACCGGCGCCTTGCACGCGCGCAGCAGGGCCTGTTCATCGCCGATTTCCCAGTTCCAGGCCGCCTCGCCGTTTCCTTCCGGAAATGACTCTTTGTAAAGCATGCATTTGTTAAGGACCAGGGCGTGCGGCTGGCGCAGGAATTTAGGGAGCCGCGCCAGCAGGGCCAGAGCGGTTTCCACCATCAGGCGCGAGCATTTATAATCGAGCCACAGGTATTCGCTTATTGAGGGCATGGTCGGCGGGACGGTGAACCATTGCGCAAGTAATTTTTGCAATGGGGCCGGGTAAGGAATATAAACGGATTCCGCAATTTCCCAGGAGTCGGATGCGTGCAGCAGGCAAAGCCCGCAAATCCCGCTCTGTAAAGAGCCGGCCGACAGCACGATCAGGTTTTTTTTACGCGCCTTGATAAGCCGCTTTAAGGGGTCCATAATTTTTTCTACTCGGCGTGCGCCCCGAATTCCTGATAATACCGGCACGCCTCGCATTCTTCATCGACGTATTTAAAAGATATGCCTTCGATCATGCCTTCCACCAGCCAGCAGGGTTCGGGCGATGGATTGATTTTGCGATAACATTCGGCACAGGAGGTGGCGTTGCTCGGGTTCTGGCCTTTCCAGTATTCCCAACAGGGGGGGCGTTTTTTGGGAGGCGCCGGCGGCACGGCCGCTTTTTTAACGGCCGCGGTTTGCGCCTTGGTGCGCGCGCGTTCGAATATTTCCAGGGCCGCCCGGTTGGTCTCGGCGCAATGCAGCACGCGCGTGAGCTTGGTGCTTTCCAGCATGGCCAAAACATAACCGGCCGCTTCGGTTACCACCAGCATGCCGCCAAGGGATTGGGCGTCTTTATGAATGCCGATAATAACCCCCAGCCCGCAGGAGTAGATATTATTTACATTTGCGCAATTTAAAATGACGTTGATCTTGCCCTGGCGCTTGAGGTCCGTCCAGACTTTTTCCAAAGTTTTGCTGCGGTCGTTGTTCAGAACGCCTTCGCAGGAAATGATCGTCTGGTCGCCCTGCAGGTCGGTGGCGATGCCGGACTCCGCGTTTTGCCGGAGGTAATACTTGCACTGGCGGCATTTGAGCAATTGCGCGTGGTTATTTTCCCGGTACACGCCTTTAAGCACCCAACACTTGACATTCTCCATGTCGACGGGGTTCTCTTGAAAGCTGCTGAAAACAAAACACGCTTCGCGCTCGGCCGGACTGCAGCCGGTGATTTCATAGCATTTCATGATAATCGCCTCGGTTTTTTTCTGTCTTTCATTGTATCACCGCGGTTCAATATGCGCAATATACATCAAAACGGACGCGTATTTATATACGATATGCGCGGAAGCAAATGCCGCTTTCTTAATTTCGATCAATGTTTAAAATCGTTCCAATACTATTTTAATACTAGAAAATGCAATTCTTAAAACACCCGGAGGTTATTAATGCAGGCACGTGAAATCGCCCCCAAGGTCGCCCTTATCGGCGCGGTCGATTGGGACCGCCGTCTTTTCGATTCGCTCATTCCCCTGCCCGACGGCACCAGTTATAATTCCTATCTGGTGCGGGGCAGCCAAAAAACCGCGCTCATCGATACCGTCGATCCGGCGAAAAGCGACACGCTTATGGAACAACTGGCGGAGGCGCCGGCGATCGATTATATCGTTGCCAACCACGCGGAACAGGACCATTCCGGTTCCATTGGTTGTGTGCTTGACAAATATAAGAATGCCGTTGTGGTCTGCACGCCTAAATGCAAAGACATGCTCGTCGATCATCTTCGTATTGATGCGGATCGCATTCGGGCCGTGAGTGACGGCGAAACGCTTGCGCTCGGCGATAAAACCCTTGAATTTGTTTACACGCCGTGGGTGCACTGGCCCGAAACCATGGTCACTTATTTGCGCGAGGACAACGTGTTGTTCAGTTGCGATTTTTTTGGTTCGCATTTAGCAACCAACGAACTCTTTGCGACCGACGAAGAGCGCGTGGCCGAGGCCGCCAAACGCTATTACGCCGAAATTATGATGCCTTTCCGCACGACCATAAAGAAAAATATCGAAAAAGTCCAGGCGCATTCTATTGCCCTGATCGCGCCCAGCCACGGACCCGTTTACAACCGGCCTGCTTTTATCATCGATGCCTACAAGGAATGGATTTCCGACACGCCTAAGAATGTCGTCGTAATTCCTTATATTTCCATGCACGGCAGCACGCGCGCCATGGTGGATAGATTGGTCGCGCACTTGACAATGCATAATATTGTCGTCCATCAGTTCGACCTGGCCGTGACCGACATCGGCAAACTGGCGATTGCGCTGGTAGACGCGGCCACGATTGTTATCGGCGCGCCCACGGTGCATGTCGGCCCGCACCCGACGGTGTTGTATGCGGCCACGCTCGCCAATGCCCTGCGGCCTAAAGCCGCCTTCGCCTCGGTCATCGGCTCCTACGGCTGGTCCACCAAAGCTCTCGAACAGATTGCCGCGGCCATAAGCCATTTAAAAGTGGAGATTTTGGAGCCGGTGCTTGCCAAGGGTTATCCGCGCGAAACGGACTTTGTAAAGCTCGACGCCCTGGCCGATGCGATTGCCCAAAAACATTCGGCGGCGGGACTCAAATAAAATTAAAATTTTAAGAAAGGAGCCGACCCATGAAAGCAATTGTCAATACCGAGACATGCATCGGTTGCGGACTCTGCGTCTCGATTTGCGATGCGGTATTTGAGCTTGACGACGATGGCAAAGCCAAGACCATAGTGGATCGGATTGCAGCCGAGCATAAGACCTTGGCCCAGCAGGCGGCCAAAGATTGCCCGGTAGAGTCCATTACAATAGTTGATTAACAAAGATCAGCGCCTCTTTGGGCTATTCCCTTTTTGCGCGCGTATAGATAAAGTATTCTTTTTTCTGCTTATTCTTCAAATATTACTTCAAAAAGTGTCTTTTTCTTTTATCATCGTTTGAAATATTTTTCGACTTTCAAGAAGAAAAAACCATTGACAATCCTTATAATTTTTGGTATATTTATAATATAGTATGTTTATTAACATTGTTAACTTTATGGACAAGCAGAGGCCACTATGGAACTAAAAGTAAATGGCGAAGCAAAATCAGTGTCTGCAGATCCTCTTAGTATATCCGATCTCTTAAAGTTGTTTAAGGTCGAAATGCCCGATATGGTTTCGGTGCAACTTAATGGAACGTTTGTCGACCGGCCGACCTTTGGCGTCACTCTTATTAAGGACAAAGACGAAATCGATTTCCTCTATTATATGGGCGGTGGTCAATGAACGGGTTTTCGTCAAAAGCCATTCATGGCGTCAGCCTTAAAAAAGACATTCACGGCGCCTTGCGCTTCCCGGTCTACGAAACCGCTGCCTTTGAAGTGGGGACCGCGCGCGACATGGAGCTTGTGTTCGAGGGCAAAAAAGCGGCGCATGCCTACTCACGCATCACAAACCCTACGGTCGAGGATTTTGAGCAGAAAATTCGCCTGCTCTCAGAGGCCTTCGGCGTGGTGGCGGTATCGTCGGGCATGGCGGCCATTACCGAAACGATAATTACCCTGGCCGAGGCCGGATCGAACATTGTTACGTCGCCTTTCCTTTTTGGCAATACGATATCACTTTTTAAGACCACGCTCAAGCGCTGGGGCCTTGAGGTGCGGCATGCGGACATGACCGATATTTCGTCCCTTGATAAAATTATCGACGAACACACGCGGCTTGTTTTTGCGGAAGTGATAACCAATCCGCAACTGGAGGTGGCGGATTTCTCAAAAATCAGCGCCGTTGCCGCCGGCCGGAATGTGCCGGTCGTGCTTGACGGCACGCTTACAACGCCCGCCCTGTTTCGTTCTAAAGACGCGGGTATTGCCGTAGAAATCATATCGAGCACCAAATACATGTCGGGCGGCGCGACATCGATCGGCGGCGTCATAATTGACAATGGGGTCTTTGACTGGCGCAAAAACCCTTCCCTTGCCGCCGATGCGGTAAAAATCGGGCCGGGGGCGTTTATCATGCGCCTGCGCCGCGAAATCCACCGCAATCTGGGATCGTGCCTGTCGCCCCACAGCGCCTGGCTGCAATCGCTGGGGCTGGAAACGCTTGCGCTGCGCATCGACAAATCAAGCGCAAACGCCCTGGCCGTCGCCCGATTTTTGGAATCGCACGCAAATGTCCGGAATGTCAATTATCCCGGACTTTCGTCCTCCCGATTTCATGCAACTGCCAAGCGCCAGTTCAACGGAAAATTCAGCGGATTGTTGACTTTTGAGCTCAAGAGCAAAGATGAATGCTTTCGCCTTATGGACAGCCTTGTTATGATCCGGCGGGCGACAAATATTAATGATAATAAAACCCTGGTCCTGCATCCGGCTTCCACGATATTCGCCGATTATCCGCCCTCCGAACGGGCGCGTATGCAGGTCAACGAAAGACTCATAAGACTTTCGGTGGGGATTGAAGACGTCGAGGACATTATCGATGATATTCGGCAAGGACTTGACAAACTATGATCGACTTTACCGAGGCGCAGCTCGATCGCTACAGCCGCCACATTCTCCTTAAGGATGTCGGTATCGAAGGCCAGGAGCGCCTGCTCTCCGCCAAAGTGCTTATTATCGGCGCCGGCGGACTTGGCGCGCCGGTGGCATTGTACCTTGCCGCAGCCGGAGTCGGGACCTTGGGGATTGCCGATGGAGACAACGTCGATCTTTCAAATCTGCAGCGCCAGATCATTCACTTTACAAAAGATATTTCAAGGGCCAAGGTTGTGTCGGCCGCGGAAAAGATCCGGGCGCTTAATCCTGATGTAAAGGTAAACGCGATTCAAGAACATGTTTTTGCCGATACTATTCGTGATATCATCCGTGGGTACGATTTTGTGATCGACGGCACCGATAATTTCGCGGCCAAATTTTTAATAAACGATGCCTGCGTCATGGAGGACATTCCTTTTTCACATGGCGGTATAGTGCGCTTTACCGGCCAGACCATGACAATCGTACCTGGTCAATCGGCCTGCTACCGCTGTGTTTTTACAGCGCCGCCTCCCAAAAACGCCGTGCCGACCTGTTCGCAGGCGGGAGTTTTAGGCGCTGTTGCGGGAATGCTGGGAACCATTCAAGCGGCGGAAGCGCTCAAGTTTATTACCAAGACGGGAACGCTTCTTACCGACCGGTTGCTGACCTTTGATGCGCTTACCATGGACTTTCGTAAAGTTACTTTACATAAGCAATCCCATTGCGCCGTGTGCGGTGAGAATCCGACCATATCCGCGCTTGTCGATGAAGAACAAGCGGTTTGTGATTTTAAAAACAGTAAAGGTCTCCATGCTACGCATTAAACATCAGGTCGTCGACGCACTGTTTGAACAGGCCCAGAAAGATGCTCCGCTGGAAGCCTGCGGTTATCTGGCGGAAAAAAACGGGGTCGTGGAACTGCATCTGCCCCTTAAAAACATTGATGCATCGAAAACGCATTTCTCGCTTGATCCGGAGGAGCAATTCAAGGCTTTTCGGGTGATACGGTCGCGGGAAATGCGCCTGAAGGCGGTCTATCACAGCCACCCGGCCTCGCCGGCGCTGCCGTCGCCGGAGGACATCCGCCTGGCATTCGACCCGTTCTTGAGCTATGTGATCGTATCGCTTGACAAAGAGTGTTCCGTCAAATCGTTTCGCATTAAGGCGGGTGCCGCTACGGAAGAAGCCATCGAAATCGTTTGAGCGACGAGGAATCAATCATGTCAATTTTATCCTATATAATCCCGGAATCTCTTGCGGGTGAAATTAACGACCTGGAATCGGCCATCGCCGCATTTAAAAGCGCGGCGATTTCCGAAACGGAATTAAAAGCGCGCAGGGTCCCGTTCGGCGTTTATGAGCAGCGCAAAAAAGGGGCGTACATGGTCAGAGTGCGCTGCGCCGCGGGCATTATTACGCCACTCCAGTTAAAACGCGTGGCGGAACTATCGCTTAAGTTTGCCTCCGGCGTCCTGCACATTACCACGCGCCAGGAAATTCAGATTCACGACGTGGGGATCGAAGATTTAATTCCGATAATAAAAGAACTGGCGCTTGTTGGACTTTCTACTCGCGGCGGCGGCGGCAACACGGTGCGCAACATCACGGCTTCCTGGAACTCAGGCGTCGCGGCCGGCGAGTTATTCGATGTCGCGCCGTACGCGGTTGGGTTAACATCTGCAATGATTGCACGACCCGATTCCTGGCTGCTGCCGCGCAAGTATAAGATCGCGTTTTCAAACGGCGCGCGCGAAGCCGTATTTGCATCGGTCAACGATCTTGGTTTTGTCGCCCAAGTCAGAGAATGCGTGCGCAGATTTAAGGTTTTTGTAGCGGGCGGTCTGGGCAGGCAGTCGCAGGCGGGCTACATTCTCCATGATTTCGCTCCGGCCCCGGAAATCCTTATGATCGCCGAAGCGATCAAACGCGTTTTTTCCCAAAACGGCAATCGCAAGAACAAACATGCCGCGCGGCTGCGTTTTTTATGGAATTCGCTG
>JAQUMP010000118.1 GCA_028718065.1 Chitinivibrionales bacterium
ATGGTGAGCGAGGCAAAAACCGGATTAAATATGAAGGCGACAAACAGGGAACCCGAAAGCGTGATACAGACGGTCATGGGCAGATACTTAAGGAACCCGCCCATAATGCCCGGCATCCAGAGTATGGGCGCAAAGGCGGATATGGTCGTGAGCGTGGCCGTAAAGACCGGGACCATGACTTCGCGGGTCCCGTCCAGCGCGGCCTCGAACCGGCTTTTACCCATTTGTAAATGCCGGTAAATATTTTCCACCACCACGATCCCGTCGTCCACGAGCATACCCAAAACCATGACCAGAGAAAAAAGCACAACCATATTTAAGGTAACGTCCAGATAACTTAAAACGATAAAACCCATGGCCATGGAAAAAGGAATGGCCGTGGAAATGAAGAGCGAATTGCGCACGCCCAGAAAAAAGCTGAGAACTAAAAGCACCAAAACAACCGCCATAAGCAGGTGGTTCTGGAGTTCGTCGACCATCTGTTTTATGTTCTTGGACATGTCGTAGGTGATTTCGTAATGCGTGCCGGCAGGCCAGCGGGTTTTTTCTTCGTCCAGAATTTTTTTGGTTTCCGCAACGATGCGTACGATGTCTTCCCCCGTGCGTTTTGCAACCGTCAAGGTAAGCGAGGGTTTTCCGTTGGTGCGCGAAATCGACTGCCGGTCGCGCGTGTAGGCAAAGGCAACCTTGGCGACGTCTCTGATACGGATCATTTTGTCGTTGAGGGAGCGCACGATAAGATCGTTAAATTGGTCCGGAGCGGAGAGCTCGCCCGTGACCTTGATGGAGAAACGAAACCCCGCGGCCTTAATAGTACCGCCGGGAATGTTCATGTGCGAGGTGGAGATGGCTTGAGAAATGTCGTGCAAGGTGATCCCGTACTGGTGCAGCAGGGCCGGGTCGACGTCGATGGCGATCTCCTTGTCCTGCTTGCCTAAAATCTTGGTTTCCAAAACGCCCGAAATTTTGGCCGTACGTTCTTTAAGGGTATTGGCCAATTCCTCCAAACGTTCCAGGTCGTAATCGGCATACAAGGCGACATTGATAATCGGGATTGACGAAAAGTTGAGTTCCTGCGTGATAGGATCCTCGGCGTCCGCCGGCAGATCGCTTTTGGCCTGGTCGACCTTGTCCTTGACGCGCCGCAGAGCGTCCTCGATTTTAACCGAAGGGTCGAATTCCATAAAGATGTTGGAATAGCTCTCGTTAGAGGAGCTGGTCATCTGCTTGACACCGTCGATACCGTCGAGCTTGTCTTCGATTTTCTGGGTGATAAGGTTTTCGATTTCCGGCGGGTTGGCCCCGGGATAGACCGTGGTCACGAAAATATAGGGGATCTTGATTTCCGGGAACGCTTCCCGGCGCATTCCCGTAAAGCTCATCAGGCCGGTCAGAAACAAAAGCACCGCCAGAACGATTACGGAAACCGGGTTTTTTAAGGCGAACTTGGTCATGGATTATTGCTCCCTCATTCAATACGTTACTTTCGTCCCGTTGCTGACCTGGAACGCGCCGGTTACGATGAGTTTATCGCCGCTTTGCAGCCCGCTTGCGATCAGGACGCTGTCCTGGGTGGCGGCGCCCACCGTGACTTCGCGCTGGCGGGCGATGCCGTTTTCAACGGTCATGACGGCAATGCCGTTTTGCAAACGAAGCATCGCGGTGGCGGGAATGACGACGGCCTTAGTGTAGGTGCGCCGCAAAATGCGCGCGCGCCCGATCATGCCGGGCCGCAGCGATCCGTCGCGGTTGTTAATCACGATGCGGGCGGTCACCGTGCGCGAACGGCTGTCCACGGCGCGGTCCAAGCTGCTCAGGCGCCCCTCATAGGCGCGGCCGGCGCCTTGCAGAAGCCTAAACTCGGTTTTCATGCCTTCCGAAAAACTGAAAGCCTCGGTCTCCGGGATCGCAATAACCGCTTCGAGCTGATCCACCCGCGAAAGGCGCACGGTCGGCATGCCGGGCGCAACGGTCTGAAAGCGGTCGATGGCGCGGCTTACCATTATGCCGTCAAAAGGAGCCTGGCAGCGGCAGTCTTCGTAGGCCCTTTGGGCCGTGGCCTGCATCATGCGGGCGTTCTGGTAGGCAAGATTAGCCGCGCTCAGGGCCGATTGCCCCAGCGAGCCTTTTTCCACGTTTACCTGGGCGCGGTCCAGGTCACCTTTTGTCAATTCTACCTGGGCCTGGGCCGCCTGAAGCGCCGCCTGGTATTTTATGGTGTCGATGTCGCACAGGGCCTGCCCGGCTTTTACGGCCGTGCCCACGGCCTTAATGCTGTTCACCCGTCCGCCCTGTAAAGGTGCGCTCAGGTTCGCGTCCTCCACGCCGCGCAGGTCGGCGGAATAACTGCCCCAGTCCTCAAAGGGAATTTCGTTGACATCGGCGACAACGACTTTAACGGCCGCGGAATCGGCCGCGGCCCCGCCGACCGCGCGGTGGGCTTTTTTGTCTTTCTGGCACCCTGCGGCCGCAAGGGCCATCAGGCAAAGGGCTCCGATTATGATTGTTCTGATGCTTAAAAATTTCATTTATCCTCCAATTTTACAATGTCGTTACCCATGGCAACCTGTAAGGCCGCGCGGCTGCGGATCAGGCGGTAATGGGCGTTCATGCCGCCCATTTCCGCCTGGTGCAGACGTTCTTCGGCAAGCTGCAAATCTGCTAATTGGCCGCTGCCCTGCTTAAAATTATTGTTTGTCAACGCATAGCTTTCGGTTGCGGCCGCCAGCGCTTCCTGGGCGGCGGTCTGGTTGCTGTCGGCCGCGGTGCATTCGGCAAGGCAGGTGCGCACTTCTATTTCGATCATTTTTGAAAAAGCGTCATGGACGATTTCCAGTTTGCGGCCGTCGGACTGGTACTGCCGGGCGGATGCGCTATTGGAAAATCCGTCAAACAGCGTCCATTGCAGGCCAATTCCAACGGTCCATGTGCGACTGTCCCAATTGTATAGATCTTCGGGTTTTGTGCCTTGGGTGCCGAATGATCCTGTGGCGGCAATACTGGGCAAATACATTGCATTATAGATTTTTGCCCCGCCAAAATTTGCCTTTTCCAAGTAGGCGAGGGCGCCAAGATCCCCGCGCTGAACAAGGGCCGATTTTACCGCATCCTGAGTTGCGGGCATTGGCACGGTCAGCATCTCAGGCATGGTCGCGGCGGTGTCTAATTCAATGCTATCTGTCAAGGATCGCCCTAAAAGCGAGCTTAGGTTCATTTTAGCCGCGCCGACGGTTTGGCGGCTGGTAATCATATCGGACCATTGATTTTTTAGGTCGGCCAGAGCGGCAAGGACCTGGGCTTTATTGCCGGAACCGGCTTTAAAATTGCGGTCAAGAAAATCGTATAATTCTTTCTTTCGGGCCAGTGAACGTTCGGAAATTTTAAAGGCCATCTCGGAAAGGAGTGTGCGATAATAAACATCCAGCGCTAAAAGCTGCAATTGCTGCATGTTTCTGGTATTGGAGAGATGCACGGATTTGTCGAATTGATTGGCAATATTGATTGCAGTGCCTACTTTACCAAAGGTATAAATAGGCTGCGTAATTTTGATCGACGAGTTGTAAAGAGGCGTTTCTGATGATTGACTCAGGCCGCCGAACATGTTTTGAAGGACGCCAAAGGTAACCGATTTATTTAAAATAGAATCCGGGAAACTGGGAGTTGCCGATCCGGAGGTAAGCGCTAACCCTTGACCATAGGATCTTCCGCCGAAAACGGACGCGGATATTACGGGCAGCGCCGCAGACCATTTTTCCCTGATCTGCTGGTCCGATTTATTCATGGTTTCGCGCATCATTTTTGCGGAGTCGCTCTTAGCGCAAGTCTCCCGGATGACCTGTTCAAGCGTAATGGTCTCGGAAAAGGTCCGATTCGAAAAGGCGAGCGACAAAAATAATAGTATAGTTGTTTTAATAGGGAGCTTCATTAAAAAGGCCTCTAAATTTATGTAACGATTTAGTATTACTGTTTTTGTTTGCACCCCAGGCCTTGGGCGATAAATTGCAGCGCCTGGTCCAACTCCTTTTCCAGATCCCCCATTTTCCCCTGCACTTTCCATTTAAACATAATGCCGCGCAGAAGCGACTCAATATAAGAAGAAAGCTGGTTGTCGTCTATGACCGTTGCAATTTCATGACGTTTCCGGGCAAGGGCAAGAATCCGCATGATAATTACATGGGCCATTTCGAACCTTTTATGAAACTCGCCCATCATAACGCTGTGGTGTTTACACATGCGGGCATAGGCGGCAGTATCCATGGATCGGAAATTGGACATGGTGAGCATAAAGGCAAAACGGTCGCCGAAAAAAGTCAGTCCGGTTTTAAGGGCGCGGCGCAGATTTGCAAGAACAGGCGCGTCCGGGGCGATGCTTTTTTCGGTTTCAAGGGCCAGTTTTTCGAAATCGCGGATGACAAGATTTATAAAGATGGCTTCTTTATCTTCGTAGTAATTATAGAGCGACGCCTTGGAAAAACCGGCGGCGGCGGCGATGTCTTCCAGCCGGGTTTCGTGGAACCCTTTTTCGGCAAACAGTTTGAGCGCGGCATCGAGGATGAGCCCCTCTTTAGCGCCGTGCACGGTTTGCTCGCGAATGGATTTTTGGTCTACCAAAGTAACTCCAAAGTCAAATTAATAACCTGTAGTTAATATAAATAAAATAAAGGTCATTGTCAAGAGATGGTTGAATCGTCGCTCTCTTTTCCCCTCTCCCACTGGGAGAGGGGTCAGGGGTGAGGTCAAAAATAGCAAGTATAAATAGTATAGCTAAATTTAAAGCACTACACTATTTTTTCAGCAGGAGAAGTTATCTATGGAACTGAGTGTCGCTTATACCTTCGACCGCGCTTTAATCCCGCAATTCGCCCGCTTTCCCGAAGTAAAGGAGATTTTCTGCAAGCTCGACCGCGATGTCATCGGCGGCGGGCGCGCCACCTATACGCTGCGGCCCGCTTCCAGGCGCGTGCTCGTGGATTCGGTGGGCCTGGCACACCGGCATGGAATCGCCGTCAATTACCTGCTTAACGGCGCCACCCTCGGCGGACTTGAGCAGACCCGCGCGGGCCAACGGGCGATCCGCCGCCAGTTGGATTGGCTCGATGGCATCGGCGTGGACGCCGTTACCGTTGCGTCACCGTATCTTTTGCGCGTTGTCAAGACTTGCCATCCCCGTTTACGCGTGCGTGTTGGTGTTTTTGCCATGATCGATAACGCCTCCAAGGCTCGTCTGTGGGAGGATATGGGCGCCGATACGCTTTGCATCAGCGCCATTGCCTGCAATCGTGATTTTAAGCGTCTCGTTCAAATTCGCAGCGCCGTGCAATGCACGCTACAGCTTATTGTCAACGCTTCCTGCCGGCCCTATTGCCACTACGAACTCACGCACATGAATCTTTTAACGGTCTCCTCTCAAAAAGGAAACAACCTGCGCGGTTTTTGTCTGGATTATTGTTTCCTGGATTGTTCGTCCAAAAAAATCCGTGAGCCGGTCAATTTTATCCGCAGCACCTGGATCCGCCCCGAAGACCTTACCCGTTATGAGGCGCTTGGGTACCATTCCTTTAAAATCGTCGAGCGCAGTTGCCCTTCCGATTTGTTAATTAAGCGCGTCCAGGCCTATTGCGCGCGTTCGTTTAGCGGCAATCTTTTGGAAATCGTCGGCACGGTCGCCCAGATAAAAAAGCAACAGCAAGCCTCCTTGAAACAGCGCCTGCGCATGATCGCCCTGCTCGGCCGCCCCTTGGCGATTAAAATTTCGAGCATGCTCGTCTTTAAAAAATATGCTGAAAAAATTATCCTGCATGATTTCGGCGAAGCGAGTGCGCCGGTATATATCGATAACGGCGCCCTGGATGGTTTTCTGGACGGCATCCAAAGCCGTGATTGCGCCGCGCTTGATTGCCGGACCTGCGGTTATTGCCTTTCCTGGGCGCAAAAGACGGTCCGTATCGATTCCGCCTACCGGGCCGAAGCCGTACAACAGGCGGAACAACTTGACAATGGATTGCATGACGGCTCGCTTTGGAATTAAGAAATAAATGAGGCCCGTATGGTTTCCGATGAAGACATATTAACGCACCGGGCGCGCATCGCGGCCGTGGCGACCGTCGTTCCGCCGACGCAGGTAAGCCAGGAACTTGCCGACGGCCTGCTTACCAAATACTACGCCAAGGAATTGCAGCCGCGCAGCCTTGCAATAATGCACCAGATTTTGGCGCACCCGAGTATTAAACGACGCTATGTTGCCGTTGCAACGCCTGCCGACCTGCCAAGGCTCAAGAACGAAGACCCCGATGTGCGCATACAGCGGTTTACACAATGGGCCACTGCATTGTCCTCAGAAGCGGTCGATAAAAGTTTACTTCGCGCGAATGTAGACAAAAAGGATGTCTCGGTTCTGGTGGTAAATACCTGCACCGGCTATATCTGCCCCGGAATAAGCACGTACGTGATCGAAGCCTGCGGTTTACGGTCGGATATTTTTGCCTATGATATGGTCGGCAGCGGTTGCGGCGGAGCCGTGCCTAACTTGCAGGTCGCCGCGAAATTAATTCAAGGCAATCCGCATGGAGTCGCCTTGAGTGTTTCCGTGGAAATCTGTACGGCAACTTACCAGATGGCCGACGATATGAGTCTGATTGTGTCCAATGCGATTTTCGGCGACGGCGCCGGGGCCGCGGTCATCTGGAACCGTGCGCAGGGCCTGGAACTTATCGATACGCAAAGTCATTATTTTCCGGGGCACCGCGAAGATGTGCGCTATATTTATCGCCGGGGCCAATTGCATAACAAACTTTCGCAGCAGTTGCCGCGCCTTATCGGCGATATTGTTCCGGGCTTGGTGCAAAAGATTTTGGGCGGGCATGGCTTAGCGGTCCCCGATATAAAACACTGGGCCATTCATCCCGGCGGCGACAAAATGGTAAGCGTGCTTACCGAGCGCCTTGGCTTGTCGCTGGAGCAAATTAAGATCACACGCGGCGTGCTGGCCGATTACGGCAATATGTCGTCGCCCACGGTTTTTTTCGAGCTTGAACGTATTCTTGCGGGAGTTGTTTTAGCGGGGGAGTGGTGTTGCATGGTGGCCTTTGGGGCGGGACTTTCGGTGCATATTTATTTATTGCGGGCGTAAACCGATTATGTTTTTCGGCAGATAATAACCGAAATCATTCCCGCCATAAATGGTTTTTCGTGGGTTATGATTAACCCGGCGGATTCCAGTTGGCTCCTGAGCGCTTTACGATCGGGAAATCGGCGCAGGCTTTTGGCGATATAAGTATAAACGGCGGGTTTGGCATGCATAATAAGCCCCCAGAATCCGCCCCAGAAATAGAGCAGGATAAATTGGAACGCTGCAAGGAATTTTTGGGGATGATGCGAAAAATCCAAGAATGCGGCGGTGCCGCCGGTTTTAAGCAGGCGGCTTATTTCGACAATGGTTTGCGACAGGTCGGGGGCATTACGCAAGGCGTAGCCTCCCGTGATAATATCGGCGCGATTGCTTTTTATTCCGGTAGAGCCCATATCCTGCAATGAAAAGCGGACAAAACGGCCGGTGGTTGTTTGAACTCCGATTGTAGCCATGGGCCAGGAAAGATCGGCCCCTAAAATGCGGGCGTCCGGATATTGTTTGGCGAGCGCCTGCGTTAGATCACCGGTGCCTGCGGCAAGGTCAATAATGCAGGCTCCATTGACGTTAGGGAGCCGGCCGATAAGATGGCGTTTCCAGACACGGTCGCGGCCGAAGGATAAGAGTCCGGTTATTTGATGATAGCGCGGGGCAATGAGCGCAAAGATCATACGATTATACGCGCGCTTGGCGGCCGGACTTGCAAAGATCGATTTTTTCATGATGGGGGTCTCTTATTTTTATTCCCGATATGTCCGCCCGGCTTATTCAGAACGAGTTAATGGACAACGTCGCCACCGATTTCGCCAAACTTTCCGGCACGCTGCGGGACTTTACCGCGATTAATAAAATATTTACCCGCAGCCGTAAGCTCATTAAAACAACCATTATTAAAGAAATGCAATCGCTGCCACGGCGCGAATTTACCGTACTTGACGCCGGTTCCGGCGGTTGCGACCTGGCGCTCTGGCTTACGGCTTTTGGCCGCAAAATCGGCTTAAAGATTACGGTTTGCTGTTTGGACCACGATCCGCGCGTGGTGGCCTTTGCCCGGGAACGGTGTGCAAACCATGCCGATATCGTGGTTCGGCAGGGGTCGGTTTTCGATATCGAAAGCTTAACCATGCCCTTTGATTTTATATTCGCCAATCATTTGATCCACCATCTTGACACGGCGGAGATCCCGCGCCTGGTCCGGAAATTTTACCAAACGGCGCGCCGGGGATTTTTAATAAACGATCTGCATCGCAGCGCGCTGGCCTACCTTGGGTTCACCCTGGTCGCCGGGATTTTCTTTAACCGCAATTTTACCTTTACGGACGGCAGACTATCAATCCGGCGCGGCTTTACGCTTGCGGAGCTGTCGCGCATCCTGGAAGAAAGCGGCCTCGGCCGCTCGGTCCGGCTCGCCACGGCCGCTCCCGCGCGTATTTATTTATGGTGCCGCAAGCCTGTTTCGATTTAACAACAAGGATGGGCAGTCAGGTATTTCCTCCGCACCTGGGATCCCTCAAAACAGTCCCTACGGTGCTTGAGAAAACACCTGACAACCCGTCCCCTCCGAATTGTCATATCGCTCAGCCCGGCATAATGGCGTCGAGCATGCTCGTGCCTAAATTGCCCAGGACCGTTGCGCAAACGCCGCATGCAGCATAAAACAAAAATGCCGCGGCACGCATCGGGAGCGTGCCGCTGTGCAAAACATTTACAAAAAGCATGCCCCCCATTGCCGCTGCGAATAAACAGATTCCCAGAATAATTTTGGCCCGCAAGATTGGGGTAG
>JAQUMP010000119.1 GCA_028718065.1 Chitinivibrionales bacterium
GCTATTGCTCGAGTCCTAAGACGTGCGCCATGGAATAGAGTCCCGGCTCCTGATTAAAAAGCCACAGGGCTGCATGCACGGCGCCCCGGGCAAGGGCACTGCGGGTGTGCGCCACGTGGCGCAACTCGATGCGCTCACCCATACCGGCAAAGAGCACCGTATGGTCGCCCACGATATCGCCGCCGCGCACGGCATGCATGCCGATTTCGCGTTTGTTGCGCTCGCCGGTAAGTCCGGCGCGGCCATTGCGCACGACTTCGTCGTAGGTCTGGGCCATGGCCTCCGCCGCGATTTCTCCGAGTTTTTTGGCGGTCCCGCTGGGCGCGTCCTTTTTAAAACGATGGTGCGCTTCGATGATTTCAATGTCAAATTCATTGTGCAATTTTAAGGCGCAAATGCGCGTGAGCCAGAAAAGCAAATTAACGCCCACGCTCATGTTCGGCGAAAATACAATTGCTTTTTCCTGGGCCACAGCTTCGATCGTGCCGACCTGTATGCCGCTGAACCCGGTCGTGCCGATCACGAGCTTTGCGGATCGCTTTTCAAGCGCCTTAAGGAGCGCCATGCTTACTTCCGGTGCGGAAAAATCGATGACGACCGCATTTTCAAGGGCGCACTCGTCAATGCTTTGCACAACCTGAATATTTTTATTTCCCATTCCCAGGGCCGGACCGATGTCGCCGCCTATGCCCGGATGCCCCGGCGACTCGACGGCGCCGACTAAGCTGCACGCGGTGTGCTCCAGCGTACAACGCGCGATTTCCGCGCCCATGCGCCCCAGCGCACCGTTAATTATTATCGGAACGGTCATAATACGGATAGTTTCTTTCTTTATTTTTTAAAAGGAGCGACGTCGGATTAGCTGACTTTAGAGATACCTTTGCGCGCCAGCACCGCCAGCAGCGTTTGTTTATGACCTTCGCTCATGGCGCACAGCGGCAGGCGCAGGTCGCCGGCGGCCAGTCCTAAATGGTTCATAGCGGTCTTAACCGGGATCGGGCTCGTTTCCAGAAAAAGAGCGTTGGACACGGGCAGCAGCTCTTCGTGCAAGGCAAGGGCCGCGGCCGAATCATGCCGCTGAAAGGCGGCAATCATGGCCACCACTTTTTCGGGCCAGATATTGGCGGTGACCGACACCACGCCGCTGCCGCCGCAGGCGAGGATCGGCAGGGTAAGCGCATCGTCGCCGGAAAGAATGGTGAGCCGGTCGCCGAGCCGCCGGTGGATTTCCGAGATCTGGATAAGGTTGCCGCTGGCCTCCTTGACACCGACGATATGGGAAAACTCGCACAGACGCTCCAGGGTCTCGGGCGTAATGTTAACGCCGGTGCGTCCCGGAACATTATAGACGACCACATCCACGTCGACCGCGGTCGCGATTTGGCGGTAATGCTGGTAAAGCCCTTCCTGCGTGGGACGATTATAATAAGGAGTAATGCAAAGGATCGTTTCGGCGCCGCATTTTTTGGCGTAGCGGGCGCCGGCGATGGCTTCGGCCGTGTTGTTGGATCCGGCCCCGGCAATCACCTGCAGTTTGCCGCGTGAATATTCCAGCACGATCTCAACCACGCGGTGGTGCTCTTTCCACGAAAGCGTGGCCGATTCGCCCGTGGTGCCGCACGGCACGACGCCCGTGACCCCGCGTTCAATCAAAAACGCCAGGTTGCGGCGTATTCCTTCTTCGTCAATTTCGCCGCCCGGGGCAAAGGGCGTGACGATCGCCGTATAGCATCCCCGCAATTCCATACCATGCCTCGTGGGTTACTTGGATTCGTCTTTAACGACCCAGACCTTGAGCTTGGCGCTTTCGTCTTTGTAAAGCGTAACCGTAACCGTATAAACGCCGAGTTGCTTAATGGGTTCGGGCAGATCGATGGCGCTGCGCTCGATTTCGAACCCCTCTTTCTTAAGAAAATCGGCGATGTCCGCGGCGGTAACCGAACCGAACAGTTTTTCTTCTTCGGCCACAGCCGCGGTTATGGTACACGGGACCTTTTCGATTTTCTTAGCAAGCTGCCGCGCTTCCTTGAGTTTTTTCTCCTCGCGGCGCGCTTCGGTTTTGCGGGCGGCATCGAGCGTGCCGATATTGCCGGCCGTGGCCACCACCGCAAGCTCCGAAGGGATTAAATAATTACGCGCAAAGCCATCGGCGACGGAGATGACTTCCATGGCTTTGCCGACTTTATCGACGTCTTTTTTAAGTATTACTTTCATGGGGCATTCCTCTCTTGATCAGCGGATATTTTCGGCGACAAACGGCAGGAGTGCCAGGTGCCGTGCACGCTTAATGGCAACCGCAAGCGCGCGCTGGTGCTTGGGACACGTTCCCGAAAGGCGGCGCGGAACGATCTTGCCGCGTTCGGTGATAAAATGACGCAAGGTTTTATCGTCTTTATAATCGGGTTCAAAAAAACGTACATCGAAGACGCACACTCTTTTTCTACGTTCACGTTTCATCATGCTGGTATTCTCCCTGTCGATAGCAATTAAAAATTAAAATCATGTTTTTATAGGGAATGCCGAATTAATCCTGGTCCTCCAACATTTCATCCCGCACCGTCGGGACCACGTCCGCGACTTCTCCTTCGCCAAGCGAACCTTCGGGCCGTTCCTTAACGCGCATATCGCGCACGACGGACAGAAAGCGGATGACCTTTTCGTTGAGCTTGAGCTGTTTTTCCAGCGCGCCCACGGTAAGGCTGTCGCCCTGGTAGACAAACAGGTAGTAGTCACCCGTCTTCTTTTTCTTAATATCATACGCCAGGGGACGTTTGCCCCAGGGCACGATTTTATCGAAATCCGCATGCTCCTTAAGAAACTTCTCGACTTTTTCCTTTTCCTTGAGCACGGCATCATCGGGCTGCGAGCCGTCAAAGATGATCATCGTTTCATACGGTCGTTTCACAAGCAACCTCCTTTGGACTAGTGGCATGGGGCGGTGTTTTCCGCCCCACGCAGGATGGATTTACAGGAACAACGAAAATTTGTTACCGGTTGAACGCATTCATGGCCGCGTTGAATCCGTTTTCGCATAAGTAAACCAGTGCTTCGGCGGCGCGCTCGATTGCCGCCGTTACCGCCGCGCACTGTGAAACCTCAAAATCGCCCAGGACAAAATCGATCACCGATTTTCCCGCCGGCAGCGGGCCGATGCCCACGCGCAGGCGGCCAAAACCTTCGCCCACCGCGGCAATGCACGATTTAAGCCCGTTGTGCCCCCCGGCGGAGCCGCCGCTGCGCAGGCGCAAGGTCCCCAGGACAATATTAAAATCGTCGACAATGACGATGGTCCGATCGATGGCGCCGCCGGCGGCCAGGACCGCTTTTAAAACGTCGCCGCTCTTATTGACAAAAGACAAAGGCTTAACAAGCGCTACTTTTTTGCCGCCCAGAAGGCCGGTAACCACCGTGGCCCCGCGCAGCCGGCCCCGTCGCGCGGCACCGAGCCTTCCGGCCAGAAGATCCAGCACCATAAAGCCGATATTATGACGGGTGCGGCGATATTTTTTGCCGGGGTTGCCGAGTCCGAAAAAGATATAGTCGCAATCGGTAAACTCGGCCCGCCGCCGGAATTTTTCAAAGAAAAATAAAAGAGCATTCACCCATTTTTGCCTCATAGCAAGGCTTCAACCGACGATTACTTCTTGGCCGCTTTCTTGGAAGAAGCGTCCTTCTTGGGAGCGGCCTCTTTCTTGGCGGCGCCGTCGGTTTTGGCGCCTTCAGGAGCAGCGCCCGGAGCGGCAGGCGTACCAGCGGCAGCGGCAGCGGCGCCGCCTTCGGCCGGCACAGCGCCTTCGGCCGTAACCGCGACTTCTTCGACCTTGACCTCTTCTTCGGTGGCATGCGTACAGGCCGCGATAACGGCTTCGGGCGGGTCCTTGAGCACAACCTTGGGAACGGAAATATCGCGCACGTGGACCGATCCGCCGATCTTAAGTTCGGTAACGTCGACCGTGATTTTTTCGGGAATATCGGCCGGCAGACATTCGATTAAAAGCACTTTCATGGGGTTTTGCAGAACGCCGTTGGCCTCGCGCACGCCAAGCGGAATGCCGAGAATCTGGACCGGACAATTAACCGAGATGGTTTCGTTCATGGCAACGTGCTGAAAATCAACATGAAAAAACAGGGTCGTTGTTTTGATGCAGTCGCGCTGGATTTCTTTGATGACCGCGATCGAATCGCCGTTTTCTTCGGGCAGCTCCAGGTCGATGAGGTGCATGGTCTGTTTTGCCCGCACCAGGTTGGCCAGCTCGCGGCTGTTGACTTCGATGTTTTTAGTCTGACGGTTGTGGCCGTAATAGGCCGCCGGGACCCAACCGGAACGTCTGAGTTTGCCGGTATATTTTTTACCGGTTCCAGTGCGTGCACGCGCTTTTAATTTGACGATTTCCACGAAAAACCTCCCACGATCGATTAACTATTTATTTATAATTTTTAAAATAGGCCGTTTACTTCTTTTTTATAGAAAGCTGGGGCGGAAGGATTCGAACCTCCGAATACATGGACCAAAACCACGTGACTTGCCACTTGTCGACGCCCCAGTATACAAAGCACCTTCCGTAGTTTTTATCGCCCCGGTTAAAAAATGGTCCCCCGCGTCCAAGGACGCCGCGATTAATAATCTGCTAAAAATAATATCAGTCAGGCAAAAAGGGAACAGATATTTACAGCCGCCCGCCTGAGGCATGCACAGGGGTTTATCGGCGATGAAGTTTCCCGAAGCTAACGCGGGCCTTTTTCTACTCGAGTTCAAACACTTCGTTTTTGTCGAGGCCCGCGGCAACCGGGGCCGCAAGCGGCTGTTTGCTGAGTTCATTTTCAAAGGCGTCCAAGACCCGGTCTTCGATCGTTTTGCGCATATCGTTCGTGATGGGATGGGCGATATCCTGATAACTGCCATCTTTACGCTTGCGATTAGGCATGGAAACAAAATAACCTTTGCTGCCGTTTATGACTTTAAGGCTCCGCACGACGAAGCTGTTATCGAAGGTAATGCTGGCAAAGGCCTTGAGCTTTTCTTCGGTGCGAAGGGTAATGCGGACTTCCGTGATTTCCACCGGCATGTCTCCTGCTGAATAAATAGCCTTATTCCGCCTGCGTGGCGGCGTTCTCTTATAAGTACTATGTTTTTTAATATAGTTATGTGAGTAATTCAAAAACAACGGCAAAGCGCAGGATTATTAATTATTGACCCTTGCGCTTTACCACTTGCATAATGCCACCCTTACGGATGTATTTTATATTTTGTGATGCCGCCGCCGCGGTCTCCCGCAGCAGGCATGCAAAACGCCCCGGCCCGCGGCAACGAAAGAGGGAAAGAATTTTCATGTTAAAAAAAGATCTGCGCTCACTCCTGGATTATTCGCCGGACACTATCGAACAACTCCTGATAAGCGCCGGAACGCTTAAAGCAAATCGTCCGCACGCCCGGACCACCGTCTTTAAAGACAAAACCGGGGTGCTTCTGTTTGAAAAACCGTCGTTGCGCACCCGCATTACCTTCGAGACCGCGATTAATGAACTGGGCGGCCATGCCATAAACCTGCCGGCCGAATCGGTGCAGATGGGCAAACGCGAAAGTGTTTCCGACGTGGCCAAAAATCTGGAACGCTGGGTGCATCTGCTGGTGGTGCGCACCTTCAGCCACGCGACGCTCACACAACTGGCCGACGCCTGTTCCATTCCCATTATCAACGCCCTCACCGACGCCGACCATCCCTGCCAGGCGCTGGCCTTTGCCTTGACACTGCGGGAGCGGTTCGGCGAGGCCCGCGATTGCCCGGTCGCGTTTGTGGGCGACGGCAATAACGTGTGCCACGCGCTCATGATCCTGGCGGCCAAGCTGGGGTACGATTTTACCGCCGCCTGCCCGCCCGGCTACGAGCCCAACCCGGGGATTTTAGCTTCTTGTCAAGCATTCTCCCGGAAAACCGGGAAGCGCCTGGCGGTGGTGCGCGATCCGGCCGCGGCCGTGCGCGACGCCGCCGTGGTCTATACCGACGTCTGGACCAGCATGGGGCAGGAGCAGGAGACCGCGCAGCGCAAAAAAATCTTCGCGCCTTTTCAGGTAAATGCCGCGCTCATGGCGCAGGCGCCGGCGGCGGCGCTGGTGAGCCATTGCCTGCCCGCGCATCGCGGAGAAGAAATCACCGGCGATATTCTCGATGGGGAGCGCTGCATTGCGCTGGACGAGGCCGAAAACCGGCTGCACGTGCAGAAAGCGGTCATCGTCCATCTCTTTTCGTAACGCGGACGGATATTCGTTATATATATTCTGGAACACAATTACGGGATTTACCTGAGAAAACATCGAAACCCATAAAGGGACATTTTATGAAAGAGTCACGTTCGCCCTTCGGCATTAAAGCGCTTGACGCCATGCTTTCCGGCGGTTTTTTACCCGGCTCCGCCAACCTCATCGAAGGCGCTCCCGGCACGGGCAAAACAACGCTCGCCATGGAATTTATCTATAACGGCATTACCAAATATAATGAACCGGGGCTTATCATAACTTTTGAGGAGTTTCCCAAGCAGTATTACCACGACGCCCTGCAATTCGGGTGGGATTTTAAGGCGCTCGAAGAAAAAAACCAGCTTAAAATCATTTTCTCGGAACCAAAAACCGCGCTGATCGAACTGGAAAAAATCGACGGCGAATTTATTCGCATTATAGAAAGCATGGGCATTAAGCGCGTGGCGATCGACAGCATGACCCATTTTGAGTCGCTCTCCATCGACGTCCATGAACTGCGCGAGCTCGAAAAAAATTTCGTGAACGCCTTAAAACGCGAAGGCGTAACAACCATCCTCCTGCGCGAGAACGACAGCCTGCTCGGCCAGATGAACCAGGTCACCAGCAAAATCCCGTTTATCGTGGACACCTATATTCTGCTGCGCTACGTGGAAATGGACAGTTCCATCCGTAAAGCGATGCTTGTGCTCAAAATGCGCGGCAGCGACCACGACAAAGACATCCGCGGGTTCAAAATCGCCACGCACGGCCTGGAGGTGGAATCCACCTTCGCCGGCCGCGAAGGCATCATGAGCGGCATCACGCACCATACGCCACAGGACGCATTTGTAAACGCTTTCAGGAAAAAATAATGCCGGACAGCGCTTTTTCCTTTTTTCCGCACACGCTCATGGCCCTGTATGCCGGTTCTATTTGCTGTCTGAACGTGATCCTTTATTTAATCGCCACCTTCTACCAGCGCAAATTCAACGAGGCGTCGCCGAGCATCGGGTTTATTATCGGCGGTCTTCTGGCGGCGGGGGTCGTGGTTTCGGTTTTTATTCCCTTTCCCTCGGTCGAAGCGGCCGGCAGCATCCGCAGCGTTTTGCTGTTCGGCGCCGCGGTGTCTTCGGGCAGCGCCACGGCGATTCTGTACTTTATCATGCGGCGGAGCAAAAAATAACCCATGCACCCTTTGTCCGCGCTGATCGTTTTTGATATTGCGGTGTGCCTGATGATGGGCGTGCTGGCCTCGCTTTCCGAGCGCCTGGGCGGGCCGCTTAAAATCGGTCCGTGGTACCGGCTGCTCTATTTCGCCTGCGGCCTAGTGTGCCTGGCGCTCGTGATCGATACCATGGTTATTTCCGGTTCGGCCGCGCATGCGCGCCTGCATGTGTTCACGCTCGGTTTGCGCTGCGTCGCCGGCGTGCTCGCGGTGCTCACGTCGCTGCGCTATTGGAAATGGCTCTTTGCGGAAATTTAGCAGGGTTGATTAATATATTCAGTAAGGAACAGCAGTGATTATGAAAAAAAAGATTGTGGTTGTGGAAGACGAACAGGATATTGCCGATCTTGTCAAACTGGTGCTCGAGACCGCGGAATTCGAGGTGGTAACGGTGCTCGACGCGCAAGACGCGCTTGCCCAGATAAAAATGGTGCGGCCCGACGCGATCCTGCTGGATCTTTCCATGCCTAAAATCAACGGGTGGGAAATTTTTAAACAGGTGCGCAGCGATCCCGCGTACGCCGAGACGCCCATCGCCATACTCACGGCCAAATCCGAAGCGTTCGACGAAATGGTCGGCCTGCACGTCATGAAGGCCGACGCCTATATAACCAAGCCCTTCGGCAAACAGGAACTGATCGATAAAACCTATGAGCTCTTTGCCAAAAGAAAAAAACAACCGGATCCTGGTGCTTGACGATGAGGAAGACGTCCGCGATTTTCTGTGCATCTACTTAAAATCGCTGGGCTGGGACGTTACGCCGGTGGCCTCCACGCAGGAGGCCTTTGCCGCGCTCGACGCCCAGGCCTATTTTCTGGTGCTGGCCGATATCGCCATGCCCGACATGGACGGATTTGAATTTATCGGCGCCCTGCACGAACGCGGCGTCAGCTCGCAGGTAGCGCTCATGACCGGCTTCGGCTACAACCCGCGCCATACTCTCGTAAAAATTTACAAAACCATAAAATATCCCTGCCTTTTTAAGCCGTTCAACCGCACCAAAGTAACCGAGACCGTCCAGAACGCCTTTACAGCCTACCATGCCGACCTGGAAAATCCCGGCGCGGCCGCCGCCGATAATTCCGCCCCTTTACAAACCGAACAGAACCCGCCGCCGGCATGAGAAACGGGAAAAAGCAATGGGTTTAGATGCAGAAATGATTCATGAGATCGTCCGAAGGATACTTTCCGTAACGGACCCCGTTAAGGTCTTTCTGTTCGGTTCCGCTGCCTCGGGGAAAATGACCTCCGACAGCGATATTGACCTTCTTATTATAGAAGATGCCCCTGATTTCTCCGGAAAAGAGCAATTTGGCATCCGCAAGGCGCTGCGCGGTTTGGGGCGTCCTTTTGATATTGTCGTCATGTCAAAAATTTATTTTGAACAAAGGAAAAATACGGTCGGCGAACTCGCTT